>NZ_NOZF01000147.1:0-685 GCF_002258565.1 Rhodococcus sp. 05-2254-6 | reverse complement strand
CGCTGCGCGAGCTTCGCTGCTCGGTTGCTGTCCTGCTTCGGTCCACTGTTTCTTTTGCTCTTACCCACGCCCGAAAACCTACACGTTCTTCGATTCGAGCCAGGCTCGCGTTCGGCCGGGGTGGTTGGTGGCGATCCACCCGACGCCGAGCTCGCGGCATAGGTCCACGTCCTCTTTCTCGTCGACGGTCCACACGTAGCTGGCCCGGCCGGACGCGGCTGCGCGGTCGATGATGGCCGGGTGCTCGCGCAGCGCGCGAATCGACGGGCCGACTGCGGTGGCCCCGACGGTCGTCGCCGCTCCCCCACCGAGGTAGTGCGAGCTGTCGCCGAGGAGCACCGTCGGAAGCATCGGAGCCGACCGTCGTACGCGCCAGACGGCCGAGGGCGCGAACGACATGATGACCGCCCGCGAGTGGTCGGCCGACGCGGGCGCGCCGATGCCGAACTTGTGCAGCTCGGCAAGCACCGTGCTTTCGATCAGCGAGCCGTATCGCACGGGATGCTTGGTTTCGATGAAGAGTTTGACCGGCTTGCTGGTCCAGTCCAGGACGAGAGCAATGAGGTCGTGCAACGTCAGGAGTTCGGCGGGTTCGTCGTCGTCGCCGTAGTTCAGTCGGGCCAGATCGGCGAAGTCCATCTCGCTGACGATGCCGGTGCCGTTCGAGGTGCGATCGACGCGGCGA
>NZ_NOZF01000138.1:0-60953 GCF_002258565.1 Rhodococcus sp. 05-2254-6 | reverse complement strand
AGGGCTTGTCACACCAGTGGAGGCACCGGCATCATGAACCTGCCGGACACCGACACGTCAGGTCGTACACAGACCGACACGTGAGGTCGTCCACCGATATGGGTGCAGACCAGTCAGACGGTCAACAGTCACCTGCCGAGCGCCTGCTGGTACCACGTACTTGTGGGTATCCCGAGCGCGTTCAGAACCTCGAATATGGGTGGAGTGCCAGCGCCCCTAGTCATGGGTACGCCGGCAGCCAGTAACGACAACTGTTGTCGAAGCCAGCTATTTAGGTCAGCGAGGTAATGCTGGAGTCCGGTCATCTGCCCGTCCTCGACCTCAAGGGTCGGATGCCAGAACCTCTCGGGCAGTCGCGCCAACAGTGACTCGATCGAGTCTGAGACAGCCTCCGTACCGCGTCGGCGGGTCATCGGACCACCTGGAACTTCGCCGCCTTCGAGGCGTCTCTGCGGACGGCTGAGACGGCTTCTCGCTTCGCCTCGATCTGCTCGTCCGTGTCGGGTAGTCCGAGCTTGCCGAGCAGCTGAGCGAGCAGTCCGCGCTGGAAGCGGACCTTGGCTATCAACGGGCGGATCGTCAGCTGCCGAGCCGAACCGAGCACCGTCACCGGTTCGCTCCGCTGACCCCGCTCGAGTTCTGCGATCTTGTCGGTGACTCGGCACGCACGGGTCAGGATCTCGACCTTGTGCGGTTCGGCCTCGAGCTCGAACTCGTCGAGCGTCGTCGTCCATAGTCACTTGCCAGCAGATCCGAGGCTCTGCGGCATCCTTGGGCGTCTCGAAGTAGGCACTAAAAGCCCCTTTCTTTCGGGTTAAATCGCCCCTGACATGGGGCTCGCTTGAAAAATGAACTTTTCGTTTGCTCACGGAGGACGGCACCCGCATTACGTGGCGATCCTTAGCGCGTGGGCAGGGGTGTATCCCCCTGGGTGGCCGGCACGAGACGGACATTTCCACTGGTCAGGCACGGTAGAGGCCGGCGATAAGCCAGGCCCCGGAAGCGCACACACCCGAGCAGGCACGCTGCACCCAGGGCAGCAGCGGCGTACTCGTGCGAGCAGTGCGGGTCGGTGGGTGTTGTACCGAATGTCCGAGTCTGAGACGTTGGAACAGTGAGCGAATCAGAGATGCAAAGAGGCAGAATCCCTGTGTTCCACCTCGGAGACCGTCTTCGTAAGGCGCTCGATAGTTCGGATGTCTCGGTTGCGGAGATGGCCGACTACGTCGGGTACGCCAGAGAGACCGTTGGCCGATACCAGAACGGCCACTCCAGGCCGCCGTCTTGGGTAATCAAGACGTGGGCGATCAAGACTGGCGTGGACCTCGAGTGGCTTCGTACCGGTGTGCCATCACCGAGAGCGGAATGAACTAAAGGCTTGACCGGATCTCCAAGGATCTTCGTCCATTCACGATGCCAATTCCTCGATAAGCCAACGCTCGCGGTCATCGAGGTATGAATCGGCACAAGCGTCCGGTTGAGCTTCCTCGGCTATGGCTGCCCACAGCCGAAGCTGCTCCGCTCGCCCGAGGCGTTCTCGGTGGAACCGATCAGCTACCCGTTCTTCGTAGTCCGCTTGGCCGTACGCCTCGGCCACCCGGTCGAGATCGGCCTGGGGATCGACCGTGTACCGCGCCCCGCGCTGACCGTGCTTCACCAACAGCTTGTGCTCGGTCATTCGTTTCAGCTGTGAACGGACGGTGTTCGAGCTGACACCCGTCGCCCTCTTGATCTGGTCGACGGTCGCACCGCCCTCGGGCGCGGTGCAGAGCAGGTAGTCCCAGACTCGACCAGCGCTCTTGCCGAGCGCTGCTCGGGTGAACGCAGCGTGTTCCGTTGTTACCAATACCGGGACATACAAAGTAGTTTGGGACCCATATAACTCTGTATGTCCACTTATTGGTACTAACGGTTTCCAGTCCAGGTTGAGATGGAACAAGTCGGAGTGCCCAGTCCCGGACTCCCCAGAGGTCCGGGACGTGAACAACCCTTTGCCAGCAAGACGCTTGAGCGCCTTGCTCACGGCGGACCGTCCGATCTTGGCTCGTGCAGCCAGCTCGCGGGTGCTGGCGTTCACGGTGTACCGATTCACTTCGTGTCCGAGGTTGACGAGAGCGACGGCAACGGCGCGCTCCGACGAGCCGCCCCGTCTCGGCCACGGAGACGCTTGAATGAGAGCCAGTAGGTGGCCCAGACGCTCGCGAACCGATCGGTCTCGGTACCCCCAGTCGAAGTGGTCCTCGGCGTAATCCCATGCACGCCGGATCTGCATGTCGAACTGCCCGCGAGTCTTGAGGCTGTTCTCCCCGAGGAAGTCGAGTCCCAGTGCGGAGTCCCAGAGAAGCTCCGAGAACTCCGCGAACGTCATCCCAGCGCCGTAGCAGCTGAACGCTACGGACCCGATCGCACGGTAGGTCGTGCGGCGAGTCAGCTCAAGATCCAAGAGCTGCTGTGTTCGTCTAGGTAGTTCGGTAATCATCGCTGTTGTTGCCTCCCTGGGCTATACGGATGTTTTCGGCCAGCGCAGCGAGTTCTGACTCGCTGAACATGAGCCCGTTCGAGTGGCCCTCGACCTTGATTCGGTACTGCACTCGATTCCTCGCCGCGGACCAGGATTTGGTGACCGTGGACTTTCGATCTGTGTTCACTGCTGCCCTCTCGTGGTTGTTCAACCCGGCATCTGGGAGACCGGCCCCGAAAGGCCGGTCCTCCCGTGGTGGCTCTTTATCGGACGGACACCCAGCGCTCACCCGTACGCTTCGGCTGAGGCTGAGCGTCGATCTCAGCGCGAATGGCCTCGGACTCCTGCGGGGTGTTGATCGTGAACTCGATGCCCTCCTTCGCGGCGACGAAGTACAACGGCCCGATCTGATTCTCAAGCGCGTTTCCGGCCTTGCTGTGAGCGGTCAACAGCTTCGAGAGTTCGTCCCGAGTCGTCGGTTTAAGTACCCGCAGAACAGGATCCGGCTTGCCGACGTACTTCGGCAGCTCCAACAGTTTCGCAACCCACGAGTCGACGGCGGAGATCGTCGCCTTCGCTGTCTGCGCTGCCTGGAACGCGGCGAGAGCCTCTGGACCGGCTTTCACGAGGCCGTCCGAGGTCAGATCGGAGGGTAGCTCGGAGACTGCCTCGACGTAATCGGCAACAGCCTTCTCGAAGCCAGGGCGAAGCTGTTCGATCATGTCGGGAACGGCGCTGCTGGCCTCGCGGAGGATGCCTCGGGTGAACCCGTCGCGGATACGCCGTGCGGCTTCTTTGTGCTTGGCCGCTGCGGACAAGTCTCCGGCAAGCGAATCGACGGTTGCCTCGAGGTTCTCCATCGTCAACGCCTCGAGGTCGACCGAGAGGTCCGGGTCCGAGAGGTACCCGACTTCGTCGTGCATCGTGAGCTTGTGGGTGAGGCTGTTCGGCAGCTTCAATCCGAGATCGGTGCTCCAGCGCCCGATGTACTGGACGGTGAGTTCGGCTTCGTAGATCATTCGTGCTCCTTCGTGTGGTGGTCGGCAGGCGAAACCTGCCCTAGAGACGGCGATGGACCGCTACCTCAGCGGTCCTCGGTTGTGCGTATTCGGTTGTGGTGCAGCAGCTTCGGTGAATCAGCCAGCGAAGTCCTGACGGTTCTCGATCGCTCGTCGGAGCAGATCGGCAACCGACTCGGTTCCTGCGGTGGTTCCGTTAACGGTCGCTCGGCTCGCTCCTGCGATCGCGTTCTCGAGCAGTTGCTTCGAGTTCAGAGCGGGCACCGGTTCCGGCTCGGGCTTCGGCGTCAATGCGTCGATGACCTTGTCCCAATGGTCCCGAGTATCGGGTTCCGGCTTCGGTGCCTCGAGCCGAGCGTTGTTGGCTCGTCGCTGAGCGAAACGTTCGTTGATCGCCGTAGTGATCGGATCTTTCAGTGTCGGTGACGGCTTGCGTGAGGCCGAGCGAGAGATGATCCTCTCGACGCTGGCCGCTATCTTTCCGTTCGTTGGCATGTAACCCTTTCTTCGGTGGTGTCGGGTGTCGTAACCCTCGGTTGCGGTGAAAGTCGCTCAGAATCGAGCTGAGCGCTTGTTGTGGCCCTGCCTGTACGTTCATCGAGCAGCGTTGCGTTGCAACGTCTTCACTCGGTGTAGTTGGCGCCCAGAGCATCGGCTAGCTCGTCCACGCTCACGGGTCGGTCACCGTCGACGAAGCGAACTCCTCTGGCTTCGAGAGCCTTGACGAACTCCAGTGCCGCGCGTTGCTTCAGACGCGGCGTTCGTTGGCGGCTCGTCTGCACAACCGGCACCAGCCGTCGGATTGCCGGTCTCGAGAAGACCGGATCGGGTGCCCTTGTGGGCAGAGTTCCTGTACGTCCAAATCTGTATTCCTCCTTCCTGTTTGAACAGGGTTTGCGGTACACGAATAAGCCCCAGCGCAAAGCTGGAGCGTGCGAATAAAGCGATGTGGTCGAGTGACCGAAGACGAAGGGCTGTTCGGCCCTTCTGCTCTACCTATGGGATTCAAGTACTACGAGTGGTCATGCAGCTGCTGGCGCGAGAGCTTCGGCCTTCTTCCTAGCTCTATACCGACGTTGTTGATCCCGTTCTTTGAGACGCTGGCACTCGGTGGCTTTGCAGACCTTGGGCTGCCCACCGCGCCTGCGGTACAAGCCGTGGGCCTTCGAGTAGCAGACGTTGCATCTGCACTTCGACCACGGACGTTCCCCGAACTCGCACGGAGCGTCGAATACAGGAAGTTCCAGCGGTCCTCCGCAGTATCGGCAAGTGGTCGGTAGTTCGGCTGCCCGAGAGAAGGATTCGACGCTGAACCGGTGACCGCCCTCGATCAGGTCCCCGAGGTCTACTGCCGCCTCGGCCAACCTCACCTCGTCGGTTCGGAGCATTCGTCTCGCCCCGTAGTCCTTCTTCGGGACTACGAGTTCTTCTCCTCGCTCGTTCTCAGTGAACGCAATCTGGGACAGTTCGTGGTTCGGGGGTGGATCATTGAGCCAGTCGCTGGCGTCGGGTGAAGACATATTTCTCCTTACTGTTGGTCAAGCGACCCGTTGTCGCTCGTGTCGTGAATGCCGTATTCGCTCGATGAGCTACGGCAGGATGCTCGGCATGATTGATCCGATCTGGGCAGGTGTCGTCGGCGGTGCCGTCGGTGGTGGGTTCACCACGCTGGCGACCATCTTGGGAGCGCGGAACGAGCGCAACGGCAGGCTCGACGAGCTGGACAAGACGCGAGACATTGCCGAGGACAAAGCTCGGCGTGAGTACAAACAGAAGCTCGTGACCGACTGGCGAATCGGTCTTGCACAGGCCGCACAAGACGAGGCCGAGTGGGGACGACTCATGGACTTGAACGCGGTAGCACCGATTCGGCCCACAGTCACCGGACAAGTGTGGTTCGAGAGCCTCCGCCCCCACCTCGCGGCATCGGAAGCCGGGTTACAGGCGCTCGTGTTCGGCGCGGAGGTGTCGTACGACCCGGTTCGGGGCTTGCGACTCGCTGATGAGATTGCACGTATCGAACGTGAGTGGGGTCTGATCTAGTTCGGCAAACGCAGCTCCAGCAAGCATGCGGTCTCGCTGGCGGTGGGCACCTCGACCACCGACTCGAGGTAGCCCAGGGCCTGTAATTCCTCGATGCTGTCTGCGACTTGTTCCGGGTCAAGTCCCTCTACGTCGCCGGCCTGACCTGCCTCGCCCAGCGCATAGCAGACGCGACGATCAAGTCGCTGTCGAGTGTGTCGGGATCTTCGCTGACAGCCGTCAGCCATTCGGCAACCTTCAATTCCGTTCCTTTCGTCAGGGGTAGGTGGTCTCCTGCCCACCCTTAGAAAACGACGAGCCATACGGTATATCAAACCGTATGGACACACCGAGTGGTACGGTGCTGGTCATGGCACGAAGGACCGAACCCGACTGGAGCGTCACGATCGACGTCGGTACCGATTGGGTAGTAGAGATGCAGTGGCCCGAGGGTGAGACCCAAGGTGGCCCCGCAGCTCTCGTGATCCGACCGTCAGACCCCGATTCGTACCCCGCAGGCGGTCTATCGAGCACCGTCCTTCGAGAGATCGACTTCCGGTACGCAGCTGAGCGCCTACGCAAGCAGCTCGCGTTCCACGACCGCTGGAACAAAGCCGACAAGAACTACGAAGCCAAGCGGATGGATCGAGTCCGAGCCGCTCTTGCCGAGGGCATCACCGAGGAGTATCTAGCGCTTATCGCCAGCGTGTACGTCCACCGCGTGAACATCGGGCAGGACAAGCCGGTTCAGCAGCTCGCAGACGAGCTGGGCAAGTCCCTGACGACCGTGAAGGGGCACTTGTGGCAGGCGCGTAAGCGCGGCTTACTCACCGGGTCCAGCGGACGCAAAGGCGGTCAGCTGACCCCCGAGGCGACCCAGATCCTCGAACGAATCGTCCCCACCGAGGGTTGACGCAAGGATTGTCCGAGTTCACCGCTACATTGCTGCGATGAGCAGTGAGCTGTGGGCGGCGATAATCGGTGGAGTGGCAGGTCTCGGAACGGGCGTCGTCTCGTCCCTGTTTGCTCCCTGGGCGAAGTGGGCGGTCGACAAGCGTCAGATGAAATTGCAACACAGATTGGCTTTGTTGACGCAGTCAAGGGACGGACTCGGTGAGTACCGAAGGACGGGCAAGTCCATCTCCAGCAAGAATTGGTATCAACAGCTGCGTCCGTACTTGTCAGTCGACGCCCGAGCCAAGGCCGAATTTCCACTTGTCCCAGCAGCGTCGGACCCCGAGGGCCGCAGAGATCGGGTGCGCGTGATCTCTGCGTTGCTGGCAGAGGAGATTGACCGGGTCGAGCGCGAATGGAAGCTGAACAATTGACCGCGCAGTGGTTGGCGCAGGAGCCCCCTGTATCCGTCGCCCCGGTTCCGACCGTCGTAGTCGAGCCACAGGTTACGATCCCGCCCGAACTGCTGGAGACGCTGACGCCTCCCGATCCAGGCTGGTTCACGCAGCCTGTCGCCACAATCTTGGCGTCGTTCATCGCGCTCGGCGCAGCCATAATCGCTTGGCGGGGCGTGAAGCGTCAGATCAATGCAGCCGCAGGCAACCTAGCCCGGCAGATCGACGCCGAGGCTAAGAAAGAAGACCTCGCGCTAAAACGTCAGGCACTTATCGATGGAATCGCGGCGTTGACCGAGGCAAGACAACTACTCCTGTCCCGTAGATACCTGCCTCGTAAGACGCATGACGATTGGTCGGTATTCGTGAAGCAGCTCGACCTCAATCTTCAACGGCGTAACGAGGTCAGTGCACAACTAATCGCGCTACACCTCCAGGAATCTCGACGTCTCTTCGGCGAAGTCAATACCCCGCTGATAACGGCTGCTGGAAATTACGATTCCGCGACCCAGTTTGATGAACGACTAGCGGTCTACGATGCCGCCCAAGAGGCTGCAATCGACCAGTTGGAAGCTGACGTTGCGAATGCGAGGAACAACCTCCAAAGTCACCCAGAGGCCACGAAGAGATGGACTCTTAGCTTGCCGTTTGGTGTCGAGGTCGTCAGGGCCGGGCGCATCAGGCCTAAGGGCTGAGAACATCGCCCCACATGGCAGCAGCTCCCCTGAAGCGTATTTGCTCTCCCAGCGTCTCAAGATCCCCGAGGTTCAGCCTCACGTTCGGCTCTTTCTCGTCGCCGTCGAACGTCCACGTCAGCTCGACGCCCATCGTCCTGAGCCAGATGTTCCGCTGCTCGGTGGTCTGACGCTCCCACCACTGCGAGAACAGCTCACCGGTCGGTTGCCACGTCCAGCCTGCCGCCTTCGTCTCGGCCTTCGACAGCTCTTCCTGCCGAGCAGCGAGCTCGGCTATCCGCTGGTCCAGCTTGATCCTCTGAGGAGTGCCGGCCTTGAATGGCCCGGTACCGAGCTGCTCGACGAGATCGGTCAGGGTCGAGTCCAGCTCGGCCAGCTCTGCCGAGTGATCCGATCCCGAGTCCCGCACTCGTTCCTTCCGCTCGGATTCACCGAGCATCGTCAGCAGTAGCGACTCGACTACGTCGTCTGCGTAGTCCTCCCTGATCGTTCGGTTCCCGCACGTCGACTTGTACTGAGCCGACGCACACCGGTACCGCACCGCACGTCCGGTACCACCCTTGAGGCGGTACGCGGGCCTGCCACAGACCCCGCACTTGATGACTTGGAGCAGCAGCGACTGGGACCGCTTCGTTGGTTCCTTGCGGTTCTCGCGGCTGCCGAGTTCGGCTTGCATACGCTCGAAGACGGGCACCGTCAGGATCGGTTCTGCCCGAATAATGGGAGAGCCGTCGTCGGCACGAACGACGGTCTCGGGTCCGAACTTCTTCTTCCCGTTCGAGTCGCGCTGAATGCGCCCCTGATCGTCTGTCAGCGGTTCTCGGGTAACCGCGTACCCCAGCAGAGTTGGAGACGACAGCGAGCGTTTCAGCGGTCCAGGGTGCCACTGATAGCCGCTCATCTTGCGGCCCTGATGCTCTGCGAACCTATCCTTCGCGGTTGGTACACCGCGCTCGGTCAGATCGTGAGCGATCGCTCGCAGCGGTTCGCCACCGAGCACCCGATCGACCACCGACCGGATGACCACGGCGGTCTTCGTGTCCTGGACGTACTTCCACGTCCCGTCGTCCTGCTGCTCGGGCAGGTACCCCCACGGGGGTACACCGCCCCTCCACTTCCCAGCTTTCACGTTGTGCCGGAACGCATTCGAGTTTCGCTCGGAGATAGCTTCGAGTTCCATCTCACCGAACGACGCGACAAGCTGGGCGATGACCTTGCCGACCGGAGTCGACAGATCGAAGTGAGACTCGGAGGCCGAGACGAGGTTGACTCCGTAGTCCTCGGACCAACGGATCATGTCCGTCAGGTGGTGCATACGCCTGACGAGCCGGTCGACCCGGTAGAACACGATCACGTCGTACTCTTCGGGCTTTGCGAGCCAGCCTCGGAGAGACGGACGATCGAACGGTGATGTAGATCCAGCTGAGACGTCCAGATCCTCGGCAACTCCGATGACGTCGTACCCTCGAGATGAGCACAGTTCCTCGCACGTCCGACGCTGGCGCTCGGGACTCGTGGACTCGTCTGTCATTCTGGATAACCGAACTACAACAAGGGCTTTCGGCGCGGCGGCTGGCCCAACAAGCATGGATGTAATCTTACACAATTGAATATGCGATCGGCACCATTGCCGCCGCGGCATTCGGGGCAGTGCAGCACACGGTGGATCTCGCGCGGATCCTCCGCGCCACGGACACGTCTGGCCAATTAGTCGCCTATTTCGCTGGTCAGTACGCGGGCCAGAGCATCCAGTTCGATGGTCACATTTTGCGGCGATAAACAACCACGAAGATTACGAAACTCGCTACGACATTTTGATCGGTGCCAGGGATTGCGACGAAAGTGACGGCGGTGGGCCGAATTTGCAGTTTCGGGACGTAAATATCGTGTCTGACCTAGGGCTCACCGGCCCTGGCATCCCGGACACGTTGAGTGTCCCCGACTCTCTCCGAGTCACCGCGGTCGTGGAGGAATTCGAGGAGAGGACTTGTCTTCTACTACTCGATCCCGTCTCTATTAAGGTCCGATAGTCAATCGCGAGGTCTCGGACTGTAACACCGTGGCAGATCGCCGCTGCAACAAACAAACGTCTGCAGAACATTACGTGCCTTCGCGTGACGCACTAGTGGAACTGGCCGAGTTACACAAGCTCCACATAGTCGTTGAACGTCGAGTCCCATATACCAGCGCAGCGATCAGGCCAGTCCAGCTAAGTGGGAGGTGTCGTTCACCAATCGCACCGAAGCCCCGCCGTCGGGGTAGAACTCCGCGATGCTCAGCGACGCGAGGTCGAGGTGCAGTCGATACAGCAGCGACGGGCCGACGTCGAGTGCGAGTTGCAGCAGCATCTTGATCGGGGTGACATGGGTGACCACCAGCAGCGTTTTGCCGGCGTACTCGGTGAGCAACTGGTCGCGGGTCGCTTCGATGCGCACGCGCACCGCGTCGAAGCTCTCCCCGTTCGGCGGTGCGACGGAGGTGTCGCCACGCCACGCCTTGTGGCCCTCCGGGTGACGTTCCATGGCCTCGGTGAACGTCAGTCCTTCCCAGTCACCGAAGTCGGTCTCGATGAGACCGTCGACTGTGGTGACGGGCAATCCCAAGCGGTCGGCTGTCGCCGAGGCGGTCTGTTGCGCGCGCGCCAGTGGCGAGGCCACGATGGCATCGATATCCGTTCGTGAGCCGAGAACCGTTGCGGCAGAATCGGCTTGACGTCGACCCAATTCGGTCAGATCCGGATTGCCGCGACCGGAGTAGCGGCGGTCGACCGACATCGGGGTCTGTCCATGGCGCAACAGCAGCAGTCGGGTGGGTTCTCCCATGGCACCGGTCCACCCGGGCGACTCGGTCTTCTTCGCAACCGGCTCGGCATCGGGCAGTTCCGTCAGGTCGATGCCCTCGGCAGCGGCGTCCATCGCCTCGTTCGCCAGTGCGTCGGCGTGCGAGTTCTGCGCGCGCGGAATCCACTCGTAGGTGACGGAATCGAATTCGCGAGCAAGTTCGGCCGCTTGTCGCTGAAGCGGAATCATGTCCGGATGCTTCACTTTCCAGCGCCCGGACATCTGTTCGACGACGAGTTTCGAGTCCATGCGGACTGCAACCTCACGGGCCCCGACGTCACGGGCCGCGCTCAGCGCAGCGATCAGTCCGTTGTACTCGGCGACGTTGTTCGTGGCCACGCCGAGCGATGCCCGACGCTCGGCGAGAACCTGCGAGCGATCGGCACTGAACACCACTGCGCCGTACCCGGCCGGGCCTGGGTTACCACGCGATCCACCGTCGGCCTCGGCGACGACCCTCGATACCTGACTCAAATTCCGGATTCCTTGGTGCGCACCAGGATTGCATTGCACTCGGAGCAACGAATGAGAGCATCCGCTGGCTTGTTGGCGATGCTTGCGATCTCGTTGCGATCGAGTTCGATACGACACGCTCCACAACGGCGTGCCTGCAGCAGTGCCGCACCTCGGCCGGTGAGTGCTCGCTGCTTCTCGTAGAGCGCCAGCAGGTCCGCGGGCAATCCCGACGCCAACGATTCGCGGCGCTCGGCGCTGCGCTTCTCGGCGACATCGAGGTCTGCGACGGCGTCGTCACGGCGACGACCGGCGTCGACGAGTTCGTCCTCGATCTGCGTCAGCTGCGCGCCGGCGTGCTCGTAGTCCCGCTCACTGGCCTCGCGCTGCTCCATGACCTCGAGTAGTTCCTCCTCGAGAATGCCCTGGCGACGTTCGAGGCTGCCGAGTTCGTGCTGCAGTTCGGTCATCTGCTTGGGGGCGATGGTGCCGCTCTCGAGCATCTTCTTGTCGCGAGCCTCGCGTTGCCGGACCGCATCGACCTCGCCTTCGAGTTTGCGGATGTCCCGGTCGAGATCGTCCATCGAGATCTGCACCGTCACCGCGGCATCCTTGCGGGTGGTGCGCTCGGTCTCGAGCTTGTCCACCTCCTGCTGCTCGGGGAGGCTCTTGCGGCGGTGGGCGATCTGCGAGAGTTCGGTATCCACACCGGCCAATTCGAGCAGCGAGGCCTGGACTTTGGGATCGACGTTCACGCTTGATGACTCCTGCGACTATGGAAGTTGGTTCCGATCACCCTACCGGCTGCTCGAAAGCAAGAAAGCCGGATAGAGGCCATCAGGGTCGTTTCTGCAGGCTCCACTCCTGCCCGACCGCAAGTCAGATGGTCCACGGGTCGGTACGCACCTCGGTCACGCGGCTGCTCCACCCGTCGGTGTCGCCGAACGCGGCGTCGACGATGCCTCTCGCCTGTTCGCACCACGGAAACTCCGAGGCCCAGTGCGCGGTGTCGATCACGGCGGGTCCACCGGCGCGCAGATGCTCGTCGACGGGGTGGTGCCGCAGATCCGAGGTGACGTACACATCGGCGTCGGTGCGCGCCACCGCGGACAGGAACGAGTCACCCGCTCCCCCACACATCGCAACCACCGAGACCGTGGCCTCAGGATTCCCTGCCGCACGTACTCCCCATGTCGTGGCAGGCAACGCCTCGCGGACGACGTCGGTGAACTCGGCGAGGGTCATCGGATTCGGTAGCTTTCCGATGCGCCCCAAACCGGTGCACGACGGTAAGGCCGCGGACTCGAAGACGTCGAACGCGGGCTCCTCGTACGGGTGTGCCCGACGCATCGCCGAAAGCACTTCTGCACGTAGCCCTTTCGGGGCAACGACTTCGATGCGATCCTCCGCCTCGGTGTGCACCTCTCCGGCAACACCGAGCGTCGGGTGCGCATTCGGACCCGGACGGAATTGGCCGAGTCCTGCGCTCTGCCAGCTCGCTTCGCTGTACTCGCCGATCTGTCCGGCTCCGGCGTCGAACATCGCCTGTCGCACTGCGGCCGAGTCGGAGGTCGGCACGAAGACCACCCACTTGTCGTGTGCGGGAGCAGGAATGGGGTCGAGTGGCCGGGTGTCGACCACCCCGAGGGCGGACGCGAGTGCATCGGAGACACCGGGATC
This sequence comes from Rhodococcus sp. 05-2254-6, assembly GCF_002258565.1. Lineage (NCBI taxonomy): Bacteria > Bacillati > Actinomycetota > Actinomycetes > Mycobacteriales > Nocardiaceae > Rhodococcus > Rhodococcus sp. 05-2254-6. Next base: position 48,434 of record NZ_NOZF01000138.1, on the reverse strand, counting down.
GGCGGAGTCGGCGTTGGTGTGGGCGGTGAACAGCGCGCAGTCGGCCTTGATCAGGCGATGGATCACCGAGCCCTTCGCGGTATCGGCCGCGACGGTGTCGACGCCTTTGAGCAGCAAGGGATGGTGGGCGACGATGAGGTCGGCACCCCGAGCGATGGCGTCGTCGACCACGGCGTCGGTGACGTCGACGGTGTACACGACCTGCTGCACAACAGCTTCGGGATCCCCGCACACCAGGCCCACCGAGTCCCAGCTCTCGGCCAAGCGCGGTGGGTACGCATCGTCGAGTACCTCGATGACGTCCGCCAGTGTCACTGCCATGGTCGATGCTCTCCTCACAGAACGGTGTTCAACGCGTCCACCAGTATGTCGACCTGCTGCGAGTCCCGTACTGCGACGCGCAGGTAGTGACGGTCGAGCCCCGGGAACGTGTCTGCACGCCGCACCGCGATACCCATCGTGCGCAGGCGTTCTCGGACCGAATCGGCTCCGTCGACGCGCAGCAGCAGGAACGGGGCGCGAGCCGGGCCTGCGACAAAGAGGCCGAGAGCCTCGAATCGCGGGATCATCGCGGTTCGTTCGCGGTGAATTCGTTCGGACTCGGCGCGTGCCTGCTGCGTCGCGAACGGTTCGGTACAGGCGCGGATCGCTTCGAGCTGCAGGCTCCCCAGCGGCCAATGCGCGCGGCCGTATTGCAGCTTCGCGAGGACGTCGGGGTGGCCCAGCGCATATCCGCATCGCAATCCCGCCAGCGCCCACGTCTTCGTCAGACTGCGCAGAACCAGTACGTCGGGAAGGCTCTGTGAGGCAATCGACTCCCCCGACCCGAGAACGGCGTCGGCGAAGGCCTCGTCGACCACCAGCGTGCGTCCGGGTCCACGCAGACCCAGTACCGCCTGACGGGGATGCAGAACCGAGGTGGGGTTGGTCGGATTGCCGAGGATCACCATGTCGGCGGCATCGGGCACGAGCGTCGGATCGAGCTCGAAGGGCGGCGGCAGGATCACTCGGTGCACCGAAATGCCCGCCTGCTCCAGCACCCAGTCGGGCTCGGTGAACGACGGGTGGATCGTCGCCACCAGCTGGGGCTCCAGCCGCGGCAGCATCGAGAAGCCCTCGGCCCCACCGCTGAGCAGCAGCACCTCGTCCGGTGAGCGGCCGTGGTGTTCGGCCACCTGTTCTCGTGCGGCCTTGTCGGCGGCCGTGCTCGGGTACGTACCCAGCGAATTCAGTGCCGCAGCCAGCCGATCGCGAAGCCATGCCGGCGGTCCGTCGCCCCGCACGTTGACTGCGAAGTCGACGAATCCGGAATCGACCTCGACGTCGCCGTGGTGACGGAGTAGCGCATCGGGATCGGCAGCTGTGTCGGACATCGCGACGAGCGTAGCCGCGCCTTCACAGAACAGCCCGCACCGATAGGCTCGGGCCATGTCTGTCGATGCTCCAGCGTCCGTTGTCCTGTTCGATCTCGATGGGACGTTGACCGATTCCGCACCGGGAATTCATGCCGGTTTCCGCCATGCATTGGCGTCGGTGGAGGCTCCCGAACCGACCGAGGAACAGCTGTCGATGGTCGTCGGACCACCCCTGATCGACACGCTGCGCGGGCTCGGCCTGGACGAGGATGCAGCGCAGCGTGCCCTGGCGGCGTACTTCCAGCGCTACGACGAGCGGGGCTGGGCCGAGAACACCGCGTTCGACGGCATCGAGACGGTGTTGACGCGGTTGCAGGATCGCGGCGTGCGCCTCGGCGTTGCGACGTCGAAGTCGGAGCGATTCGCCGTCCGGATTCTGGACCACTTCGGTCTGTCGCGGTACTTCGAGTTCATCGGCGGTGCCAGCAACGACGGCACCCGACGGGCGAAGTCCGACGTGATCGCGCATTCGCTGACCAACCTCGGCATCGATCCGGTGGAGTCCGCGGACGGCGGCACAGCCGGGGTGATCATGATCGGTGATCGTGATCACGATGTGCACGGTGCCGCTCGATTCGGCATTCCCACGGTGTACGTGGAGTGGGGCTACGGCGTCGACGGCGAGAGCGACGACGCCGCGTTCACCGCGTCGAGCATGGACGAACTGGCCACCGTGCTGGAGCAGAACACGGCGGCCGTGCAGTGAACGAGCCACTGCATGTGACCTTCGTGTGCACCGGCAACATCTGCCGGTCGCCGATGGCCGAGAAGGTCTTCGCCGGGCATCTGCGCGACGCCGGTCTGGGCGACGCGGTGCGCGTCTCGAGTGCCGGGACCGGCGGTTGGCACGTGGGCGACGGCGCAGATCCACGCACCGTCGCCGAGCTCGATGCCCACGGATACGACAGCGAACACGAGGCAGCGCAGGTAGGACCGGATCACCTGGCGGCAGATCTGATCGTCGCCCTCGACTCCGGCCACGCCCGCGCCCTGCTGCAGCTCGGCGCTCCGGCAGATCGCGTCGCCTTGCTGCGGTCGTTCGATCCCGATGCCGACGACTCCTCGGTGGCCGATCCGTACTACTCCTCCGATTCGGCGTTCACCGAGGTGCGCGAGCAAATCGAAAGTGCCGTTCCCGGCATGCTGGACTGGGCACGGTCTCGACTCTCTCGCTGACCCGGCTACCGTGGTGGAGTGCGAAAGTTAGCGTTCTTGCTGCGACCCAAATGGTTGGTGCTGGCTGCGGTGGTGCTGGCCTTCGCGTTCCTGTGTTTCAGCGTGCTCGCTCCGTGGCAGTTGGGGAAGAACACCTCGACGTCCGCGCGCAACGATCTGATCACCCGATCCGTCGACGCGGATCCGGTGCCGATCTCCGACGTTCTCACCGCAAACGGGTTTCCGGCCGAGGACGAGTGGCGTCGGGTCATCGCCTCCGGGGCCTATGTCACCGATTCCGACGTGCTGGTGCGACTGCGCAGCATCCGCGATCAGCCCGCATACGAGGTCATCACCCCGTTCGTGATCGACGGCGGGCCCACTGTGCTCGTCAATCGCGGGTACGTGTTGCCGGTGGAGGGAACCAGAGCGCCCGAGTTCGAGGCGGCACCCGCCGGTGAAGTGACGCTGAACGCACGGGTACGCCAAGCCGAGGGCACCTCGCGCGAGCCCGTCGAGGACGACGGCCGGCTGCAGGTCTACAACATCAATCCGGAACAGATCGGCGCGGCGGTCGGAGTCGACGGCATCGACGGATACCTACAGCTCGACGACGCTCAGCCGGGCGGTCTCGGCTTGATCGAGCTACCGCAGACCGACGCGGGCCCCTATCTGTCCTACGGTCTGCAATGGCTGGCGTTCGGCATCATGGCACCGCTGGGTCTGGCGTATTTCGCTCGGGCGGAGATACGCGAACGCCGCAATTCGCGTGCCGAGCTCGCGAATGCGATGTCCGGCGAGCCGGAGACCGAGCCCGAGCCCGAGCCCGAGGACAAGGCCGGACCGGACGAGGAAGAAGAATTCACGCTGCCCACCCGCCGCGAGAAGCGGGCAAAGGCGCGCGCGGCGTCACGCCCGACGACGCCGTCGGATCCTCGCTTGGCCGATCGCTACGGCAAGAATCGCTGACGCGACCGCGGACAGTTCCTGCACTCGGCTCGACAGTGCCACCGATCGACGAAGATCGCGTGCGGTCGGCGAGTGGCCGTCACCGAGTGTCGGCCTGATCTCGATGCCGTGACGGTACTGCGTTCTGCCGCCGAGCTGCAGCCCCAGTGCCCCGGCAGCCGACGCCTCCGCAACACCGGCGTTGGGGCTGGGGTGCTGCGCGGCGTCGCGTCGCCACATCTTCAGGGCTCGGGCGGGCGATCCCTGCACCGAGGGCGCTGCGACAACCGTCGCCACACCGGTGACGCGAGCCGGTAGCAGGTTCAGAACGTCGTCGATTCGCGCTGCGGCCCAACCGAAACGCAGATACTTCGGGGACCGGTAGCCGACCATCGCGTCGAGCGTGTTGCTCGCTCGGTAGGCCAGAATTCCCGGGACCCCGGCCAGTGCTCCCCACACCAGCACTCCGACGGTCGCGTCGGAGGTGTTCTCCGCGATGGACTCCAGTGCGGCGCGCGCGAGGCCGTCGGAGTCGAGTGGTTCCGGATCCCGACCGCACAGTGACGGCAGCAGTGCGCGTGCGCTCGCGAGGTCGTTGTTGTCGAGCTGGTCCGCCATCTGCCGACCCACCTTCGACAGGGACGTGCCACCGAGGGCGGCCCAGGTAGCGGCCGCGACCAGAGCGACCTCGGCGGGTGCACCCACACGAACGGCCACGCGGTTCGACCCGACGCCGAGTGCGGTCACCGAGCCGATCAGCGCGACTGCGTGGACGACGCCCAGCGTCCGACTATCGCGATAGAGGACGTGTTCGACGCGCAGCGCCGTGGTGCCGAATCCTGCCACCGGGTGCCAGCGTTGTGGGTCTGCGAACACTCGATCGAGGCCGTAGCCGACCAGTAAGCCGATCGCTCGGGGGTGTGTCCACATCCCACGAATCTTGCCAACTGTGCACCCGGCGCAGGAATTCGGTATGCCGGACTCAGCGCTGGCGGTACGCGCCCGCCAACTGGCGGCCACGGAAATTCATGTCGCTTCCGTCGTTGAGCAGTGCGATTGCCATACCGACGAAGCCGACCGTTGCCATTACGAACAGTGTCATGATTCCCCCAGAATCTCGAGTGGATCCGCGTCCGCGGATGTGTCTGTAACAGATTGTTACCCCTATCTTCACTGTTTCCCACTTCTTTGAGGTCGGCGTCACGTGTGTCCGTCATCACGAGACGCGCGTCTCATCGAAACGTCCAAATATCAACGGCCACCGGCACTCTCGGACTGTGCACTTCTCGCGTCGTTACTGCGACACAGGAAAGAGATGTTGTTCGTCGGTCACGACCGACCGCAGGAATTCGTCGACGGCCTTCACCCGCGCCAGACCGGTCAGCTCTCGCGGCACCACCGTCCAATACGTCCGCTCGACCGAGACGACGCCGGGCAACACCGACGCGAGGGCCTCGTCGGGCTCACCGATGTAGCTGGGCAAGGGCGCAATTCCCACCCCGGATCTCGCCGCGATCCACTGCCCGGTGATGTTGTTGGTCTGAATCTGCGCGCGGCCCTCCGGCAGAATCGCATCCAGGATTCGCAGCGGTGCCACATCGAGCAACGCGTCGACGTACGAGATCAGCGTGTGTTCTCGTAGATCGTCGACGGTGTCGATGGGCGACGTCGCGGCGAGATACTCGGCGGCAGCGTAGAGCCCGAGGGAGTACGTGGCCAACCTGCGAGTCACCACGAATCGCGGCGACGGCCGCTCCAACGTGATTGCGATGTCGAATTCCCTGGTGGCCAACGAGTTGTGCTCGGTCGCGGTGACCAATTCGATGTCGAGGTCGGGGTGCTTGTCTCTGAGCAGCCCCAGTTTCGGTGTCAGAACGAACGCTCCGAACCCGTCCGGGGCTGCGATGCGAACGGTCCCTCGCAGTGTGCCGGTGTCGGAGGTCTGATCCTCGAAGGCGGCGATGAGTGTCGATTCGACGGTCTCGGCATATCCGACGAGGCGTCGACCCGCCTCGGTGAGTCGCCAACCCGTCGGCGTTCTGTCGAACAGGCGTTGACCGGCCGATTTCTCGAGCGCGGTGATGCGCCGACCGACGGTGGTGTGGTCCACACCGAGAGTGTGCGCGGCGTCGGTCAAACGCCCGGTCCTCGACACTTCGAGGAAGTAGCGGAGGTGGTCTGCGTTGAACACCCACCGAGACTATCGCCGGTGTGCATTTCTGCACAGCGATCTGCGGTTTTGGCCTTTGACATGTGCATCCTTACAAGTGAGACTCGGAACACACCGATGGAAGGATCGAACGTTGACCGACGTCATTGCGCACTGGCTCGATGGAAAGACCTATTCCGGCACCTCCGACCGAACCGCGCCCGTCACGAATCCCGCGACCGGTGAGGTCACCGGCGCGCTCACCCTGGCCGATCAGGGCGACGCCCGGGCGGTCATCGACGCCGCTGCAGCCGCATTCCCGGCGTGGCGTGACACCTCCCTCGCCAAGCGCACATCGATCTTGTTCTCGTTTCGAGAATTGTTGAACGCGAGGAAGAACGAGCTTGCCGAGATCATCACCGCCGAGCACGGAAAGGTGCTCTCCGACGCCCTCGGTGAGATCTCTCGTGGCCAGGAAGTCGTCGAATTTGCCTGCGGCATGGCGCATCTGCTCAAGGGCGGATACACCGAGAATGCCTCGACCGGCGTGGATGTCTACTCCATCCGCCAGCCGCTCGGACCGGTCGGCATCATTTCCCCCTTCAACTTTCCGGCCATGGTCCCGATGTGGTTCTTCCCCATCGCCATCGCGGCCGGCAACACCGTGGTACTCAAGCCCTCGGAGAAAGACCCGAGCGCGAGTATCTGGCTCGCCCGGCTCTGGGCCGAGGCCGGTCTGCCCGACGGGGTGTTCAACGTCCTCCAAGGCGACAAGGTTGCCGTCGACGAACTCCTCGAGAACAAGAAGATCAAGTCGATCTCCTTCGTCGGCTCCACCCCCATCGCCCAGTACGTCTACTCCACCGGCACCGCACACGGAAAGCGCGTCCAAGCCCTCGGCGGTGCCAAGAACCACGCCGTCGTACTCCCCGATGCAGATCTCGACCTCGCCGCCGACGCCATGGTCAACGCAGGCTTCGGCTCCGCAGGCGAACGCTGTATGGCCATCTCCGCACTCGTGGCCGTCGGGAACGTCGCCGACGAACTGGTCGCGAAGATCGCCGAACGCACCACCCCGCTGGTCACCGGCGACGGCACCCGAGGGGCAGACATGGGTCCACTCGTCACCAAGGCCCACCGTGACAAGGTCGCCTCGTACGTCGATGCAGGCGAAGCAGCCGGAGCCACCCTCGTCGTCGACGGACGCACCGTCCAGCCCGACGGTGGCACCGACGGTTTCTGGCTCGGCCCCACCCTCATCGACAACGTGACTCCCGACATGAGCGTCTACACCGACGAGATCTTCGGACCGGTCCTCTCGGTCGTCCGCGTCGAGACCTACGACGACGCGCTTCGACTGATCAACGAGAACCCGTACGGCAACGGCACCGCCATCTTCACCAACGACGGTGGGGCTGCCCGCCGCTTCCAGAACGAGGTGGAGGTCGGCATGGTCGGCATCAACGTGCCCATCCCGGTTCCCATGGCGTACTACAGCTTCGGTGGCTGGAAGAACTCCCTCTTCGGCGACAGCCACGCCCACGGCACCGAGGGTGTCCACTTCTTCACCCGCGGCAAAGCCGTCACCAGTCGCTGGCTCGACCCCAGCCACGGCGGCATCAACCTCGGCTTCCCTGAAAACAGCTGAGCCCAGAAACAGAGCTGACGCATGTGCACGGAACTTCGTAGCAGGTTACGAATTTCCGCTCACATGGGTCCACAGCGCTAAGGAGCACACCCATGGTTGCCAATATTTCGTTTCCTCGGTTCCTCAAGCTCGGCGGCGGTGCCGTCGAGGATCTGGGGACGGTTCTGACCGACCTCGACGTGTCACGGCCGTTGCTCGTCACCGATGCGTTCATGGCCGGTAACGGCTCGGCGGATCGTTTGATGAAGATCATGACCGATGCCGGTAAGACGCCTGCATTGTTCTCGGGTACCGTTCCGGATCCGACGACCGATTCGTTGGTCGCCGGTCTCGACGCGGTGCAGCAGCATTCGGCCGATTCGATCATCGGGTTCGGCGGTGGCAGTCCGATGGACACGGCCAAGGCGTTGGCCATCCTCGCGGTGCAGGGCGGCACGATGCGGGACTTCAAAGCTCCCGTGCTGTCGACCGGCCCGGCCCTACCGATCATCGCAATCCCCACCACGGCCGGAAGTGGTTCGGAGGCAACTCAGTTCACCATCATCACCGACGTCGCCTCGGACGAAAAGATGTTGTGCCCCGGCCTGTCCTTTCTCCCGATCGCCTCGATCATCGACTTCGAGTTGACGATGTCGATGCCGGCACGCCTGACGGCCGACACCGGTGTCGATGCTCTCACCCACGCCATCGAGGCGTACGTCAGCAAGAAGGCCAACCCCATCTCCGACGGTTTGGCGCTCAGCGCGATTCGCACGATCGGGACGTCGTTGCTGCGGGCGTATCGGGACGGCGGCGACCGGCAGGCGCGCGAGGCGATGATGCATGCCTCGACGCAGGCGGGAATGGCCTTCTCCAATGCGAGCGTCTGCCTGGTGCACGGGATGAGTCGTCCCATCGGGGCGCATTTCCATGTTGCACATGGGCTTTCCAATGCGATGCTGTTGCCCGCCGTCACCGCATTCTCGATCGACGGGGCACAGGCGCGCTACGCCGACTGCGCACGCGCACTGGGCGCGGCGTCGGAAAGCGATTCCGATCAGGTTGCCGGTGGCAAGTTGCAGGATGCGATCGTCACACTGTGCCGTGAGGTGGAGGTGCCGACGCCGGAGACCTTCGGTATCGACAAGGCGAAATGGGACGACCTGTTGCCGCTCATGGCCGAGCAGGCACTCGCGTCCGGCAGCCCGGGCAACAATCCGGTCGTGCCGACCGCCGAACAGATCGTCGATCTGTACCGGCAGGTGTACGCGGGAATCTAGTCGCACTCACTCCGATGCGCGGGCGGCAACAGTGTCGCGCCGCGTATTTCGGCGTTGCACCATGATTCCGCCGATCACGGTCACTGCGGCGAGGACGGCCGAGAGCAGGATCGACGACCGCTGCTCCGGCCGCACCACCATCATCACCAGGACGAAGACGATGAACCCGATGGCCAGGTAGGTCAACCACGGGTACAGCCACATCCGAACGGCAGGGCGTTCGTCGTCGCGGTCGAGTTGACGTCGCAGCACCAGCTGGCTGCTGGCGATGGCGAGGTAGACGAAGAGCGCGACGGCCCCGGTGGTCGCCAGCAGGTAGGTGAAGAGTTTCTCGGGCAGGATGTAGTTTCCGACCACGGCGAGGAAGCCGAGCACCATCGAGGCGATCACCGCGATCCACGGCACCCCGTTCGTGGTGATCTTCTTGACCGCCCTGGGTGCGTCGCCTCGATCGCCGAGCGAATACAGCATGCGCGACGCGGTGTAGAGCGCAGAGTTCAGGCAGGACGCAACGGCAGTCAGGATGACGATGTCCATGATGGTCTCGGCGTGCGGAATTCCCATCTTGGACAGCACGAATTGGTACGAGCCCGTATTGGGATCCAGCTCGTTCCAGGGCACCAAAGCGACGATGACGAAGATGGAACCGAAGTAGAAGATCGAGATTCGCCAGATCACCGAGTTGGTGGCGCGGGTGATTCCCTTCGCCGGGTCCTTGGATTCAGCAGCAGCGATGGTGACGATTTCCGAGCCCATGAACGAGAACATCGTCGTCAGCATGGCCGCGATCACCGCGCCGAACCCGAGAGGCATGAATCCTCCCGAGGCCCAGAGTTGGTCCACACCACTGACTTCCGAATCGGGTAGCCATCCCAGGATGGCCGCGATCCCGAGGCCGATGAACGCGATGATTGCCACCACCTTCACCAGCGCGAACCAGAACTCGAATTCGCCGTAGTTACCGACGCTGATCAGGTTGGTCGCGGTGAGGGCAATGACGATGAGCAGTGCCCACATCCACTGGGCTCCGCCGAGCCAGTTGGTGAGAATCGACGCTGCCGCGGTGGCTTCCACCGGTATCACCAACACCCAGAACCACCAGTAGAGCCATCCGACCGAGAACCCGGCCCAATGTCCGAGTGCGCGTGTGGCATAGGTGGAGAACGAGCCGGTGTCGGGATTGGCCGTCGCCATCTCCCCCAGCATGCGCATCACCAGAATCACGAGTGTTCCCGCGAACAGGTACGCCAGCAGCACCGCCGGGCCTGCCGTCGCGATCGCGTTGGCCGAACCCACGAACAATCCCGCGCCGATGACTCCGGCTATCGAAATCATCGTCACGTGCCGTGGTTTCAGGCTGGTACCGAGTCCGTTCTCGCCGGTGTCCGGCTTCTCCGTAATGGCCATCCCTGTAGTCGAACACAATGTGAACGCCGACGCAGCGGGTGACCGTTATGTCCAGACAGGCGGTGGTACAGAGATATTCGCGCGAATCCGGGCATACTGGACGCATGAACTCCGAAGCGGACAGCATCACCGATCCGGTCACCATCGTCGGTGCCGGCATAGCCGGTGCGGCCTGCGCGCGGGTTCTTCGCGACGCAGACGTGCCGTTCCGCATCGTCGACCGAGGCCGAGCTCCGGGTGGGCGGATGTCATCGCCGGAGTTGCACGGCCGTCGCGTCGACCTGGGCGCCGGTTACTTCACCGTTCGTGATCAGGAATTCTCGACCGTGGTTGCCGATTGGGAGTCGGCTGGGTTGGCGCGCCAGTGGGCCAACACGTTCGGCATCCTCAAGCCCGCAACAGCCCCGTGCACAACGACCGGACCCGTTCGCTGGGCTACCCCGAACGGGCTGCGATCGCTGGTACGAAACATGCTCGAGGGCTTCGACATCGAGCATTCCACCGAGCTGACCGAATTGCCCGACGGCCACGTCGTGATCGCGATGCCGGATCCTCAGGCGATGCGACTGACCACAGTTCCCGATGCGGTCGACTACGTACCCGTCATCGCGGTGGCGTGTGGGTTCGACGTGCTGGACATTCCCTTCCGGGACGCAGCGTTCGTCAACGATCATCCCGATATCGATTTTGTCGTCGACGACGGTGCACGCCGCGGAGACGGCGCTCCGGTTCTGGTGGTGCACACCACGTCGGAACGAGCTCAGCAGCATCTCGACGAACCGGACGGTGCGATCGCCCCAGTTGTCGACGCCCTTCGCGAATTGGCCGTCGCATCCACGCAACCCACATGGACCCACGCTCATCGGTGGACCTTCGCCAAGCCCGCAGCGCAGCACGATTCCAACTTCGCGCTTCGCGAGCAGGACGGACGCTTCGTCGGTTCGGCGGGCGATCAGTGGTGCGAGTCCGGAGTGCCCCGAGTGGAGAGCGCCTGGCGTTCGGGCACGGATGTGGCGCGTGCGCTGATCGACGCGCTCCGGCACTGAACCTCGCGGCGCGACTGCTCCACTCCCTTGTGCGCTCGGGTTCCCTCGTGGCGGTAGCGCAATCGGCGTGGACCGTTGCCGTGTTCATGCCCGCTGATGCCACCGAAAACAGTGCGCGCGAACATCTCTCAACCGGATCGCCGGCAGCCACTTCGACCGTAGGATAGTTACTTTAATTCTTGTTCACTATTTCGAAGTATGTACACATTTAACCGATTAAGGTGTGACGACACGCGCAGATCTCGCCCCCTCGTCGCCGTCGCACACAGAATCGGAGCAGTCCGTGGCCACCATCCGAACCCCGGAGCAGACCAGACGCCGTGGCGTACTCGCTGCCACCGTCGGCACCATCGTCGAGTACTACGACCTCACCGTCTACGCCTACCTCGCGGTGGTCGTCAGCCCATTGTTCTTCCCCGGCGACGACCCGACGGCGTCGTTACTCGCCAGTCTGGCCGTCTTCGCATCTGCCTACCTGATGCGTCCGATCGGCGGAATCTTCTTCGGCCGCCTCGGTGACCGCCACGGCCGCAAGCGCGCATTGTTGTTCTCGGTACTGCTCATGGGCGTCGGCAGTGCGCTGATGGCCTTCCTCCCCACCTACGAGAACGCGGGGGTTCTCGCGCCGATCCTGCTGGTCATAGCCCGTCTGGTTCAGGGCTTCTCTGCCGGTGGCGAACTCGGCGGCGCGCTCACATACGTCTACGAAACGGTCGGCGAAAAACGCAAGGGGCTCGGCGCATCTTTCGTCGCATTGGGTAGCAACAGCGGTTTCGCACTCGCGGCCATCGCCGTGGCCGTCACCTCCACTCTCACCACCGATGCACAAATGACCAGCTGGGGCTGGCGAATTCCGTTCCTGCTCGGCATCCCACTGGTGCTGTTCTGCCTCTGGACCCGAACTCGAATCGAAGACACCCCGCAGTTCGTCAACGCAGTCGCGGAAAACGAAGTCGCGAAGGCACCGTTGACCGAACTGCTTCGCACTCACCCCAAGCAGGTTTTGCAGGTCTTCGGACTGGGTGTGGCTCAGAACGCGACCGGATACATGGTGCTCACCTACATCGGCATCCATTTGGTGCGCGAAGGTGGATTCAGTCAGAGTTCGGTCACCTGGACTGCGGCCGGTGTGATCGTGCTCGTCGCGGCGTCCATGCCGCTCGCCGGGTTGCTGGTAGATCGGTTCGGCAGCGTTCGTGTGCTGGCCAGCGGATTGCTCGCCTCGGCACTGCTCGCGTACCCGGCAATGTCGATGATGAGTGGTCACGGGTTGTTCGTTGCTGCAATTGCTTTCATGTTCTTCGCGGTAGGCACACCCTTGATCCAGACGGCAACCGCTCCCCTGTTCCCGTCGTTGTTCGACTCGCGAGTTCGATTGACCGGCGTCGCTCTCGGCTTCAACATTGCGACGATCGCGACCGGTGGGACCGCTGCCTACATTGCGACGTGGCTGATCGACCGCACCGGAAGCTCGGTTTCACCCGCCTACTTCGTCATAGGCTCGGCCGTGATCGGCATGATCACCCTCGCGACCATCCGGCAGAAGACCTACGGCGGATTGCGGACCGGCAGCCGAGTCGCCGACGGACTGCCGTCGCAGTCGGGAGCGCTCGACGATGTCAGCTCCCGACGAACGTGACCGTCTCGTCCAAAGGGGCTCGGCTGGTACGGAATCCGTTGATCGAGTGCGTCTCGTCCGGGTAGCCGAAGGAGATGCCGGCCACCACTTTTCGAGTGTCCGGGATGTCGAACCACTCGTGCAGAAACGGTGAGTACGCGGCGAGGGCTGCTTGTGCGATCGCTCCGAGACCGAGACTCTGCGCGGCCAGCAGAAAAGTCTGCAGATACAAACCGCAGTCGACCGCGCCGTACACACCCAGATCGGCGTCGGTGGTGATGATGGCCGCGTGCGGGGCGTCGAACAGCTCGTAATTGCGAATGAATTGACGCGTCGTCGCCTCGGTGTCGGACTTGACCACGCCGATGCTTTCGTACAGCGCGCCACCGCATTCGCGTCTGCGCGCGCGGTGCACAGCGTTGTAGTTGGCTGGGAACGGAAAATCCGGTTGCGGCACACCGGACGCCACGTGCTCCACCAAAGCGTCGGAGAACTTCCGGGTGGCATCGCCTTCGGTCACGATGATCTGCCACGACTGGGTGTTGGACCACGACGGTGTACGCCGGGCGGCAGACAGTAACTGTTCGAGTACCTCACGCGAGACCTGCTTCGGCAGGAACTGCCGGCACGAATACCTCTCGTCGAGAAGTTCTGTCAGTGCGTCGTACCGGGTCACATCGTCCGCCTCGTGTCGGTGTCGTCGGGTGCGGGTCGAACGTAACACCACGGCTGAACCCAGCCACACACTCTTCGGCGCGGATGAACGGCTGCCAGAGGAGCATCGGGCGCGTTGTGCGGGGTCCCGGCGAGCCGCGTATCGGAAGACGGTGGGCGCAGAGGGGTTCGAACCCCCGACCGCTGGTGTGTAAAACCAGAGCTCTACCGCTGAGCTATACGCCCGAGTACCGGTGGCCTGGGGATAACCCCGGGCCACCGGAACGCTTGGAGAAATTTATCGTGTCTGATCTCTAACTACAATTCCGCAGGTCAGCTCACCTGTGCGAGAGCCTCGGCCCACGAAGAACTGTCGCGAGCCTCGCCGGGTCCGTTCATTTCGGCGAACCTGATGATTCCGGATTTATCGACGACGAACGTTCCACGATTAGCGAAGCCGGCGCTGTCGTTGAACACGCCGTACGCCTGAGCAACCTCACCGTGCGGCCAGAAGTCCGACAGCAGCGGAAAGGTGTAACCCTGTTCTGCAGCCCAGATCTTGTGGGTCGGAGGCGGACCCACCGAGATCGCCAGGATCGCAGTCTCGTCGTTCTCGAAGGTCGGTAGCTCGTCGCGCACTCTGCACAGCTCGCCCTGGCACGTGCCGGTGAAGGCCAGTGGATAGAACACGAGCAGAACGTTTTTCACGTTCCTGTACGACGACAACGTGACCAGTTGGTTGTTCTGGTCTTTGAGGGTGAAGTCGGGCGCAACTGCGCCAACCTCGATCGGCATCTAGAACCGTCTTCCTGTATCGAGCATCGGCCTACCGCTTGGTGGCAGGGGTCTTGGGCTGAACCAATCGACTTCCGATCCAGTCACCGAGGTTTGCCGCAGAGGTCTGCGTCAACCCTGCGGTCGGGGCGGACTCGGCAATCTCACTGGGTTCGACATGACCGGACATGCCGGTCTTGGGGCTGAGGACCCACACGATGCCATCGTCCGAGAGCGGACCGATCGCATCCATGAGCGCATCGACCAGGTCACCGTCTCCGTCGCGCCACCACAGCAGTACAACGTCGATCACCTCGTCGGAATCCTCGTCGAGGGTCTCGCCACCGATCGCATCTTCTACGTCGGCGCGCAGATCATCGTCGGTGTCCTCGTCCCAGCCCAGCTCCTGTACGACCATGTCGCGAGTGATGCCAAGTTTCTGAGCGTAGTTCTGAGCGTCCGCCGCGGCGACCACGGTGGTGACCTCCTTGAATTGTGGGTGCAGTAGTCAAAGCGAACAGTGTCGAAGCCGTTCGCGCAAGCTGACCGCGCCGAAATTGCGTACATAAATTTCTACTGGTGGGTATCGGACCTCTGTACTACCAGAACCGACGAGATGCGGCAGGATTGGGGAGGAATCACGAGAACGAGGAAAGTAGACCGCCGTCACAGGGGCGGGACTACCGGGACCGGGCGCCACACCGAGCGTCCGCCACATTGAGGAGTGCACACGTTGTCCGAAGTGAACAGCGGCGAACGGCAGAACACATCGTCTGCAGGCAAGAAGGGCTCGGACGGCCGGGTCCGCGTCATCCGTGAGGGTGTCGCGTCGTACCTGCCCGATATCGACAACGACGAGACCAACGAATGGATCGAATCGTTCGACGGCTTGTTGGAGAGGTCCGGCCCCAACCGCGCTCGCTACCTGATGCTCAGGTTGCTCGAGCGCGCCGGCGAACGCCGCGTCGCGTTGCCGTCGCTGACGTCGACGGATTACGTCAACACCATTCCCACCGAGAACGAGCCGTGGTTCCCCGGCGACGAGTCCATGGAACGCCGCTACCGCGCCTGGATCCGCTGGAACGCCGCGATCATGGTGCACCGCGCGCAGCGTCCCGGCGTCGGTGTCGGTGGCCACATCTCCACGTATGCCTCGTCGGCAGCGCTCTACGAGGTCGGCTTCAACCACTTCTTCCGCGGCAAGGACCACCCGGGCGGCGGCGACCACATCTTCATCCAGGGTCACGCCTCCCCCGGCATCTACGCCCGCGCCTTCCTCGAAGGACGTATCCCGGCCGAGCGCATGGACGGCTTCCGCCAGGAAGCCAGCCACGTGAACGAGGGTGGCGGACTGCCGTCCTACCCGCACCCGCGCCTGATGCAGGACTTCTGGGAATTCCCGACGGTATCGATGGGTCTCGGCCCGATGAACGCCATCTACCAGGCCCGCTTCAATCACTACCTCAACGACCGCGGCATCAAGGACACCACCGATCAGCACGTGTGGGCGTACCTCGGTGACGGCGAGATGGACGAGCCGGAATCGCGTGGACTCGCGCACGTGGCCGCTACCGAAGGCCTCGACAACCTCACGTTCGTCGTCAACTGCAACCTGCAGCGCCTCGACGGCCCGGTCCGCGGCAACGGCAAGATCATCCAGGAATTGGAGTCGTTCTTCCGCGGTGCCGGCTGGAACGTCATCAAGGTCGTCTGGGGCCGCGAGTGGGACTCGCTGCTGCACAAGGACCGCGACGGCGCACTGGTGAACCTCATGAACACCACGCCCGACGGCGACTTCCAGACCTACAAGGCCAACGACGGCGGCTACGTTCGCGATCACTTCTTCGGCCGCGATCCGCGCACCAAGGAGCTCGTGAAGGATCTCTCGGACGACGAGATCTGGAACCTCAAGCGCGGCGGCCACGACTACCGCAAGGTGCACGCTGCCTACGCGGCCGCGATGTCGCACAAGGGCCAGCCGACGGTCATCCTGGCGCACACCATCAAGGGCTACACCCTCGGCAAGCACTTCGAGGGCCGTAATGCCACGCACCAGATGAAGAAGCTGACGCTCGACGATCTCAAGACGTTCCGCGATCTCCAGCACATCCCGATCTCCGACGAGGAGCTCGAGAAGGATCCGTACATGCCGCCGTACTACCACCCCGGTGCGGACGCTCCCGAGATCCAGTACATGCTCGATCGTCGCAACAAGCTCGGTGGATTCGTCCCCGAGCGGCGAGTGGACGTCAAGCCGCTGCCGCAGCCGGGCGACGACACGTACAAGACGCTGCGCAAGGGCTCGGGCAAGCAGGAAGTCGCCACCACCATGGCGCTCGTGCGCGTCATGAAAGAGTTGTTGCGAGACAAGGAGATCGGCCACCGAATCGTGCCGATCATCCCCGACGAGGCCCGCACGTTCGGTATGGACTCGTGGTTCCCGTCGCTGAAGATCTACAACCGCAACGGCCAGCTGTACACCTCGGTGGACTCGGAGCTGATGCTCGCCTACAAGGAGAGCTCGGTCGGCCAGATCCTGCACGAGGGCATCAACGAGGCCGGTTCCACGTCGTCGTTCACCGCGGTCGGCACCTCGTACGCCACGCACGGCGAGGTCATGATCCCGCTGTACATCTTCTACTCGATGTTCGGATTCCAGCGCACCGGCGACGGTCTCTGGGCTGCGGCTGACCAGATGGCTCGCGGATTCGTCCTCGGTGCCACGGCGGGTCGTACCACGCTCACCGGTGAGGGTCTGCAGCACGCCGACGGTCATTCGCTGCTCCTGGCGTCGACCAACCCGGCGGCCGTGGCCTACGACCCGGCGTTCTCGTACGAGATCGCACACATCGTCAAGGACGGTCTGCGACGGATGTACGGCGGCACCGAGGGCGTGGAAGGCTTCGGCGGCGAGAACATCTTCTACTACATCACCCTGTACAACGAGCCGTACGTACAGCCGGCCGAGCCGGAGAACCTCGACGTCGAGGGTCTGCTCAAGGGCATCTACCGCTTCGCAGCTCCGCAGGAGGGCGACGGACCCGAGGCGCAGCTGTTGGCCTCGGGTGTCGGCATGGTCTCGGCCCGCAAGGCCCGTGAGCTGCTGTTCGAGGAGTGGGGCGTGCGTTCGGCCGTGTGGTCGGTGACGTCCTGGGGCGAGCTGCGCCGCGACGGCGTCGACGCCGAGAAGGAGTCACTGCGCAACCCCGGTGCCGACAAGCGGGTTCCGTTCGTCACCTCGGCGCTGGCCGACGCCAACGGCCCGGTCATCGCATCGTCGGATTGGATGCGCGCTGTTCCGGACCAGATTCGTCAGTGGGTTCCGGGCGACTACGTCACCCTCGGCACCGACGGCTTCGGATTCTCCGATACCCGTCCGGCCGCCCGACGGGTGTTCAACGTCGACGCCGAGTCGATCGTCGTCGCCACGTTGTCCGCTCTCGCCGCATCCGGTGAGATCGACAAGTCCAAGGCAGTCGAGGCCGCGGAGAAGTACAAGATCGACGACGTCACCGCAGCTCCGACGTCGTACGCCGACACCGGTTCGGCGTAGGTTCCACCCCTGTTCGGCCGACCCCCGTCCCACGTCGCGAAGCATGTCCGTCGCGATAGGGGCGGGGGTCGGGCGTAGGTTCTCCTTATGTCCGATGCGAAACCCGACTCACCGGGCAGCGCGTCATCACGCGATGTGTCCCGACGCGACGCCTACCGTGAGGCGTTGCGTGAATCGTTGACCTCGGACAACGAAGTGCACCTTCCGGTCGCCTCACTGGCACCCTCCCGCCAGAAACGCGATCCCCTGCCCGATGCCCTGCTGCGTCGCGTCAAACAGTTCTCCGGCCGACTCTCGACCGAGGCCGTCACCACGATGCAGGGGCAGTTGCCGTTCTTCGGTGATCTCGACGCGGCCCAACGTGCCAGCGTCCAACTGTTGATTCAGACAGCCGTCGACAACTTCCTCGAATGGCTGAAGAACCCCAACAGCGATATTCGCTTCAGCCTCGATGCCTTCCAGGTCATTCCCCAGGACCTTGCCCGACGCCTCACTCTGCGCCAGACAGTGGACATGGTGCGGGTGGCGATGGAGTTCTTCGAGCAGTGGCTCCCGGCGCTGGCACGCAACGATCAGCAGCTGGTGGCCCTGACCGAGGCCGTGTTGCGCTACGGGCGCGAGCTGGGTTTCGCGGCCGCGTCGGTCTACGCCAGCGCAGCCGAATCACGCGGAGCCTGGGACACCCGCCTCGAAGCCCTCGTGGTCGACGCCGTCGTACGCGGAGATACCGGCTCGGACATGCTCTCGCGTGCCGCCACGTTGAACTGGGACGCCACCGCGCCCGCAACGGTGCTGGTGGGCACTCCTCCCGACGATCGAGGCGTCTCGGTCGTCGGAACCGTGCACGCCGTGGCGCAGAAGCACGGTCGCGCCGCACTGGCAGTGGTGCAGGGAACGCGGCTGGTGATGGTGGTCAGCGGTCAGCTCGACGACACTGCCACCCATCGCGCCTTCATCGACGACATGCTGCAGAACTTCTCGGACGGACCCGTCGTCATCGGCCCGACCACCCGCACCCTCGGTGCGGCGCACTCGAGCGCGGTGGAGGCATTCGCGGGGATGCAGGCCGTGGCGGGGTGGCGGGGTGCGCCGCGTCCGGTGCATGCGGGCGAGCTACTGCCCGAACGCGCACTGCTCAACGACGGTGCGGCGATATCGGCGTTGAACGATCACGTGGTCGTTCCGTTGGCCGCGGCAGGTTCGGGACTGGCCGACACCCTCGATGCGTATCTGGACTGTGGCGGAGCGGTGGAAACCTGCGCACGGCAGCTGTTTGTTCATCCAAATACCGTCCGGTATCGGCTCAAGCGCATCGCCGAGGTCACCGGTCGAGACCCCACGCATCCGCGCGACGCGTACGTACTCAGGGTTGCGGCAACGGTAGGTAGGTTGGCTCGAACGCATCACGAACCGCCCCATCCTGCCCCATATGTCACACAGGTCACATTCGGAGAAGTAGTCACGTAACGCCGGACCACCCTTCGGCGATAGCGGATCCCCACGAGGCAATTTGTAGGGTTCCCACAAATTGCTTGTCGAGAGTTCATCGAGCGCGACATCACTCATTCGGCACCCGACGGTGTTCTCTTAACCCTGTGATTGCGTTGCTTGCGCCCGGTCAGGGCTCCCAGACTCCCGGCATGCTGCTGCCTTGGCTCGAATTGCCGGGTGCGGCAGACCGACTCGCGTTGTGGTCGAAGGCCTCCGGTCTCGACCTCGTCCGCCTCGGCACCACAGCCACCGCCGAGGAGATCACCGACACCGCAGTGACCCAGCCTCTGGTCGTCGCGTCGGCATTGCTCGCGTTCGAGGAGATCGCATCGCGCGGCCTGTTCCCCGAGGACGCCGTCATCGCCGGACACTCGGTGGGCGAACTCGCCGCCGCTGCGATCGCCGGCGTCATCTCCTCCGACGACGCCGTATCGCTCGCTGCCGTCCGTGGCGCAGCAATGGCCAAGGCCTGCGCGCTCGAGCCGACCGGCATGTCCGCCGTGCTCGGGGGCGACGAAGCTGCTGTCCTGGCCCGCCTCGAAGAGCTGGACCTCGCTCCGGCCAACGTCAATGCTGCAGGTCAGATCGTCGCAGCCGGGCTGCGCACCAAGCTCGCCGAGTTGGCCGAGAGCGCGCCCGAGAAGGCTCGGGTTCGCGCACTACCGGTCGCGGGCGCGTTCCACACCAAGTACATGGCGTCCGCGGGCGACACCGTTGCCGCAGCCGCTGCCGCCATCAGCCCGTCGGAGCCGACGCGGACGTTGCTGTCCAACTCGGACGGTCAGCCGGTCTCCTCTGGTGCCGACGCCCTGAACAAGCTCGCTGCCCAGGTCACTCGCCCCGTGCGATGGGATCTGTGCAACGCCTACCTGCGGACCGCGCAGGTGACCGGACTCGTCGAACTGCCCCCGGCAGGCGCACTTGTCGGTATCGCCAAACGCGAACTGCGCGGCGTCGCCAACCTCGGCCTGAAGACACCGGCGGACATTTCCGCAATGGCCGAGCTCGGTTAGCTCGTCCCACACACTTCGCAGTCACAGCACTGCGGCTCGCACTTCCACTCCCCGAGTGGCAGAAATGCACAATCGCGTCTCGAAGCACATGACTTCGGCGTTCTACACAGAAGAGAAGGGAGCCACAACAGTGGCCAGCCAGGAAGACCTCATCGCCGGACTTGCAGAGATCATCGAGGAGGTCACGGGCATCGAACCGTCCGAGGTGACCATCGAGAAGTCCTTCGTGGACGACCTCGACATCGACTCACTCTCCATGGTCGAGATCGCAGTGCAGACCGAGGACAAGTACGGCGTGAAGATCCCCGACGAGGACCTCGCAGGTCTGCGCACCGTCGGCGACGCCGTGAACTACATCCAGAAGCTCGAAGCGGAGAACCCCGAAGCCGCAGAAGCTATCAAGGCCAAGCTCGACGACTCCGCGAGCGAGTGACACGGCCCATGACCAACCCATCCACCGCCAACGGACGCTTCCCCAGTGTCGTCGTCACCAGCCTCGCTGCGACCACGTCACTCGCGGGTGACGTCGATGCCACGTGGAAGGGTCTGCTGAACGGCGACAGCGGAATTGCAACGCTGGAAGACGATTTCGTCGCCGAGTACGACCTGCCCGTGCGGATCGGCGGCCACCTCGCGGTGAACCCGCAGAGCCTGCTCTCGCGGGTCGAGATTCGTCGCCTGAGCTATGTGGAGCAGCTGGCCACCGTTCTCGGTCGTGAGGTCTGGAAGAACGCCGGGACTCCCGACGTCGATCCCCTCCGCCTCGGCGTATCTATCGGTACCGGCCTCGGTGGCGGCGATTCTCTGATCGACGCCAACGACAAGATGAAGGCCGGTGGTTATCGCAAGGTGTCTCCGCTCGCCGTTCAGATGGTCATGCCGAACGGCCCTGCAGCGGTCGTCGGACTCGAGCTCAAAGCACAGGCCGGTGTCATCACTCCCGTCTCCGCCTGCTCCTCGGGATCGGAAGCCATCGCACACGCGTGGCGGATGATCGTGATGGGCGACGCGGACATGGTCGTCACCGGCGGCGTCGAGGGTTACATCGACGCGGTTCCGATCGCCAGCTTCTCCATGATGCGGGCGATGAGCACCAACAACGACAACCCGAAGGGTGCGTCACGTCCGTTCGACAAGGATCGTGACGGCTTCGTCTTCGGTGAAGCGGGTGCGCTCATGGTCATCGAGACCGAGGAGCACGCCAAGGCACGCGGCGCAACGATCCACGCCCGCCTGCTCGGTGCCGGAATCACCTCCGACGGGTTCCACCTCGTGGCTCCCGACCCGGAGGGCACGGGTGCCGCGCGCGCCATGAAGCGTGCAATCGAGACCGCAGGACTGCAGAAGTCCGACATCACCCACGTGAACGCCCACGCAACGGCAACTCCCATCGGAGACACCGCCGAAGCGCTCGCGATCAACAAGGCCGTCGGAAATCACGCAGCCGTGTACGCACCGAAATCCGCGCTGGGCCACTCGATCGGTGCCGTCGGCGCTCTCGAATCGGTTCTGACGGTGCTGGCAGTGCGTGAGGGAATCATCCCTCCCACACTGAATTTGGAGAATCAAGATCCCCAGATCGATCTCGACGTCGTCAAGGGCGAGCCCCGCGTCGGACAGATCGATTACGCGATCAACAACTCGTTCGGATTCGGTGGGCACAACGTAGCGCTCGCCTTCGGAAAGGCGTGATGCACTGAGTCGTTCTTTCGACTCAGCGAATCCCGCTCTCGCAGTGCATGATCCGGGCTGGGGCCGTTCCCAGTGAACGGCCCCGGTTCGGGCCTCGCCCCCCAGGGGCCCTGAAGAAGGACAAGCGATGACCATTCTGGCCCCCGTCACACGATCCGGTACCTCCACCGATCCCCGCGATCCACTCGCCCGCCTCGAGAATCTGTTCGACGCCGGAACCACTGTGCCCCTGCACGATCGGGACAAGTCCGGCATCCTCGCAGCGTCCGGCGAGATCGACGGCGTCCACACCATCGCGTATTGCTCCGACGCCACCGTCATGGGCGGTGCCATGGGCGTCGACGGCTGCAAGCACATCGTCGCCGCCATCGACACGGCCATCGAGCAGCGCGCTCCGATCGTCGGCGTCTGGCATTCCGGCGGCGCGCGCCTCGCCGAGGGCGTCGAAGCCCTCCATGCCGTCGGGCTCGTCTTCGAGGCCATGGTTCGAGCATCCGGCCTCGTCCCCCAAGTTTCCGTCGTCCTCGGCTTCGCAGCCGGCGGCGCCGCCTACGGTCCTGCGCTGACCGACGTCGTCATCATGGCTCCCGAGGGACGCGTGTTCGTCACCGGTCCCGACGTCGTCCGCAGCGTCACCGGTGAGCAGGTCGACATGGCCTCGCTCGGCGGCCCCGACACCCACCACAAGAAGTCCGGCGTGTGCCACATCGTCGCCGACAGCGAGATGGACGCGTTCACCCGCGCCCGCCGCCTGGTGTCCATGTTCTGCGAGCAGGGCGAATTCGACATCGCCGCCGCCGAGCACGGAGACACCGACCTCCGAGCGCTGATGCCCGAATCCAACCGTCGCGCATACGATGTGCACCCGATCGTGCACGAGCTGCTGGACAACGTCGAAGGGGAATCGACCTTCGAGGAGTTCCAGGGCGGCTGGGCCCGCAGCATTGTCATCGGCCTCGGACGCATCAGCGGCCGCACCGTCGGCGTCATCGCCAACAACCCCATTCGTCTCGGCGGTTGCCTCAACTCCGAAAGTGCCGAGAAGGCAGCCCGTTTCGTGCGACTGTGCGACGCATTCGGCATCCCACTGATCGTGGTCGTCGACGTTCCCGGGTACCTCCCCGGCGTCAGCATGGAATGGGAGGGCGTCGTCCGTCGCGGAGCAAAGCTGTTGCACGCCTTCGCCGAAGCCACGGTCCCCCGCGTCACCCTGGTGACCCGCAAGATCTACGGCGGCGCGTACATCGCGATGAACGCCCGTGCACTCGGTGCTACCGCGGTCTACGCCTGGCCCGGCTCCGAGGTCGCCGTGATGGGCGCGAAGGCCGCCGTCGGCATCCTGCACAAGAAGGCACTCGCAGCCGCTCCCGAGGAGGAGCGTGAGGCATTGCACGATCGCCTCACCGTCGAGCACGAAAGCATCGCCGGTGGCGTCGAGCGCGCCGTGGCCATCGGTGTCGTCGACGAGGTCATCGAGCCGTGCAAGACCCGCAGCACGGTCGCCAGGGCGCTCGCGGCCGCCCCTGCGGCACGCGGCAACCACAAGAACATTCCGCTCTGATCGTCACGGGGTGCCCCGCCGCCTCGGGTGGTGTCACCCCCGGCCCCGGTTGGGATCAATGCGGCTCCGAGGCGCTCCGAGTGCAACAAAGCCACATTCATCCTGAACCGAACGGGCGTCACAACGGACGGGCGAACTCCGGCGTCAGCTCTCGATCCACTTGTGGTCGTGAGCCAGTCGCAGCATTGCCGATCGGATGTCGAGGATCTGCGCTGCGGTGACAGTTCCGTTGGCTGTCAGCAGTGCCTCGGTCACTTCGGCGGTGAAGTCCGCCTCGGAGAGCACGTCGCAGATGACGTCCTCGAGTTGCTCGCGTTCGCTGATCGGAACGTCGTGGAACGGCACGTCGGGCTTGCGCCGGGTGACCAGCGCGGTCGACGCGGGGGTGTCGATGATCTGCACCTGGGTGGCCTTGAGGCCTCGATCGCCTTCGACGGCAACGTATTCGACGCGAACCCCCGGTGCCAACAGTCGTTTGTCGAAGTCCAGATCGTTGACGTGAATGAACACGTCCTCGCCGCCCTCGTCCGGCGCTACGAATCCGTACCCCTTGAACTCGTCGAATCGAATCACTTTTCCGGTCGACAACATCGAACTCACCACTCCACGGTCGTTCCCACATGCCTACCCCAGGCACGGACGCAAACTACCGCGAGCCAGAACCCCCAGCAACCCCTAGCCGACGTTGCGACTCAGCCACGTCACTTCGGCTCCGGCCCCGCCGGTTCGGTACGGCTCGAGGGCTGCGTCCCAGTCCGATCCGAGAGCCTGCTCGACGGCCGCGGTGAAGTTGCCCTGGTTGTTCTCCATCAGGGCGCGCAGCCGCATCTCGCCGAGCATCACGTCCCCGTTCGCGCTCGTCGTTCCGCGCCACAGCCCCAAACCGGGCACATGGGAGAACCGTTCGCCGTCCACGCCTTCGCTGGCGTCCTCGGTCACCTCGAACCGCAGCATCTGCCACGAGCGCAGGATGCCGGCCAGCTTTGCTCCGGTGCCGACGGGGCCGACCCAGTCGGTGGTGGCGCGCAGCTGCCCATCGGAGGCGGGCTGCGCAGACCACTTCAAGTTCGCACGGCAATCGAGGGCGTCGGTCAACGCCCATTCGACATGCGGGCACAACGCAGCGGGCGACGAGTGGATGTACACAACACCCGACGTCGCTTCTGCGAATTGATTCGATCCACGCATTGCACTACCTCCAGCTTCGACGAGGGACGTCTTCCCCAACGACCTCGACATGCTTCGGCTGGCTGCAGTGAATCAATGCGTCTGTGTACTAGTGTGCCCCGAGTTGCCCCTGTTGCGCCAGTGCAATCTGTGAACGATGGAGTTTCACCCGGCCAGCACTGCGTCGGAGAGCTCCGGCCACAGCGGTTTCGCCCAGTCTCCGAAGGCTCGATCGGTCAACACCACACACGCGGTCCGCACGGCCGGATCGACCCACAGGAACGTTCCGGCCTGCCCGAAGTGGCCGAACGTCGCGGACGAGTTCTTGCTTCCGGTCCAGTGCGGGCTCTTGCCGTCGCGCAGCTCGAACCCGAGTCCCCAGTCGCAGGGCTTGTGCGATCCGTATCCGGGCACGATCCCGTTCAGGCCGGGAAACTGCACTTCGGTCGCCGACGCGAGTGTCTGCGACGCCAGCAGCGTCGGTGCCAACAGTTCGGCGGCGAACCTCGTCAGATCGGCGAGGGTCGAGCTGGCCCCGTGGCCCGCCGATCCCGGCAACGACGTGTTCGTCATCTGCAGCGGCCGACACACGGCCTCGTCCAAGTAGTCGGGGAAGGCAATGCCTGCCTCGGTTTCGATCAGCTCGGCCAGCACCTCGAACCCGGCGCTCGAGTAGATCCGCTTGGTACCGGCCGGTGCCTGGACTGTGAGGTCGCCGAACGCCAGTCCCGACGCGTGTGCGAGGAGGTGTCGAACCGTCGACCCTTCCGGTCCTGCGGGCTGATCGAGCTCCACCGCACCTTCCTCGACGGCGACGAAAACTGCGTACGCACTGAGCAGCTTGGTGACCGAGGCCAGCTCGTAGACGCGATCGGTGTCCCCGACCTCCTCACGAACTCCGGAGTCGGTGACGACTGCTGCACTGACATGGTCGACGGGCCAGGAGGCCGTGAGATCGAGGGTGGTCACGACTCACGAGCCTAATTGTCGGTCGACGACGGTGCCCCGGTCCCCCGCCGGGCTACGCTCGCAGCACATGAGTGGGAGGAATGCGATGTCGGTTGTGTATGGATCGTGCAATCTGTGCGAGGCGATCTGTGGGCTCGAGTTCACGGTGGAGAACGATGCGGTGGTCTCGATTCGCGGTGACGAGAAGGATCCGCTCTCACGCGGCCACATCTGCCCCAAGGCGCTGTCGCTGATCGATCTGCACGCCGATACCGATCGGCTCACCACACCGGTCAAACGTGTGGGCGAGAAATGGGAGAAGATCGGCTGGGACGAGGCATACGACCTCGTGATCGACGGTTTGGTCTCGACGCGTGAGAAGTACGGCCGCAATGCCGTCGGGATCTATCAGGGCAACCCCAACGTGCATTCGATGGGTGCGATGACCCACGGTATTCCCTTCACCTCGCTCATGCGGACGCGCAATCGATACTCCGCCACCTCGCTGGATCAGCTCCCGCACCAGCTCGTCGATCACCTGCTGTACGGGCATCAGTTGCTACTGCCGATCCCGGACATCGATCGAACCGACTTCTTCCTCGTCCTCGGCGGCAATCCGATGGCCTCGAACGGCAGCATGATGACCGTGCCCGATTTCGCAAAGAGGGCGCGGGCACTGCGCAAACGGGGCGGCCGCCTCGTCGTGGTCGATCCGCGCAAGACCGAGACCGCCGACATCGCAGACACCCACTTCTTCGTTCGGCCCGGCAGCGACGCACTGCTGCTGCTCGCGATGATCCACACGATCGTGGCCGACGGCACGGTGACCGTGGCCGACTACGTCGACGGTGCCGACCGACTCGCGGATCTCGTCGCGGAATTCGCACCGGAATCCGTCGCTCCGGTCGTCGGGATTGCTGCGGAAGAGATCTCGGCCCTGGCACGTGATTTCGCCTCGGCGAGGTCCGCGGTGGCATACGGCCGAATGGGGGTCTCGACTCAGCAGTTCGGCACCGTGTGCCAGTGGGCGATTCAGGTACTGAACATCATCACGGGCAATCTCGACCGCCCCGGCGGTGCCATGGTGACCGATCCCGCGATCGATCTGATCAAGCAGGGCATCGTCGGCCGCGGCCATTTCGACAAGTGGCGCAGTCGCGTTCGCGACCTGCCCGAGTTCGCAGGCGAATACCCCTGTTCGACGCTCGTCGACGAGATCACCACCGAGGGCAAGGACCAGATCCGTGCGATGGCGGTCCTGTCCGGCAATCCGGTGTTGTCGATGCCCGGCGGCACCACCCTGAACGACGCGTTCGCGGGTCTCGATTTCATGGTGTCGTTCGACTTCTACATCAACGAGACATCGCGTCACGCACACGTGATTCTGCCGCCGACGATGTCGCTCGAACGCGACCACTACGACCTGATCTTCAACTCCTTCGCCGTTCACAACACGGCGAAGTACATGCCTGCAGTGCTGCCCAAGCAAGCCGACGCCAAGCACGATTGGGAGATCTTCCGTGATCTGTCGCTGCGCTACAAGAGCCGTATGGCCGGTTCGACGGTCGGTCGGTTGAAGTCACGAGTGACTCCGAAGAACATCATCGGCGAAGCCCGGCTGCGCCTGTCCCCCGCCCGCACACTGGACATCCTGCTCCGGAGTCAACGAAAAAGACTGTCGCTGAAGAAACTTCGAGCCAACCCACACGGTGTCGATCTCGGACCATTGCGTCCCGGCTTCCCACTGAAGTTGAAGACGCGGGACAAGCGGGTACAACTGATTCAGGACATCGTTGTTGCCGAGCTCCCCGCGTTGGTGGATCTGATGCATTCCAGCGCAGTTCCATCCGGCGATGAACTGCTGATGATCGGTCGGCGACACCTGCGCAGCAACAACTCGTGGATGCACAACACCGCCCGGCTCACCAAAGGCAAAGCGCGACATCAGCTTCTGGCGCATCCTGAGGATCTCGCGAATCGCGGTATCGAGGACGGTTCGATGGTGTCGGTCACCTCCGCCGCCGGAACCGTCGACATCGAGGTAGCGGCGTCGGAGAAGATGATGCCGGGCGTGGTGAGCATGCCGCACGGATTCGGACATCAGCGCCCCGGCGTGCAGTTGTCCGTTGCCACGACGGTGCAGGGGCCGAGCGTCAACGACATCACCGACCCCAATCGCGTCGACGCCGTCTCGGCCAACGCGATCCTCAACGGTGTCCCGGTGCAGGTCCGAGCGAAATAGCTGCCCCGATGCACCGTCGAGGCGACGCGATTCTGTACGATTCTGCAGGCTCGTACCTGGTACGGGCATGGGGCGGTAGCTCAGTCGGTTAGAGCCGTGGACTCATAATCCATTGGTCGCGGGTTCGAGCCCCGCCCGCCCCACACCCGATCGACCTCCCTGTCAGGTCGGTGAGCCCTGGCGATTGCGTACATACCCAGCCTGACCCTGCCCGAAGATACAGCGACACAGGGCGACTCGGACCCATCAGCAATTCTGGCGTGCACGCCGCGGCATAGAGGCTTTTGCACTGCATTGCCATTCCCAGTGGTTCGGATCACTGAATCGATGACGCCATGCGAATCACAGCTGCGTCGGTTCCGTGGCCAGCGATTTCGGTGCTGATCTCTGCTGATGATGCGACCGATGAAGGCTCGAAGGTGCAGACTTTCGACGGCCGATACGCCTCGATGACCATCGACACCCGTTCCCAACATCCTTCGAGTTCAAAATTTCGCTCGACCAGACCAGTTCGCCGAGCAACTACCGAGGAGAAGACACCATGCGGTACCAACACCGAGGTTCGTCCCCGTCCGTGTCCGAGCATGCGTGGGTTGCGCCGACGGCAGTGTTGGTGGGCAACGTTGTCGTCGGCGCCGGGTCGCGGATTCTGCACGGTGCGATCCTGACGGCCGAGGATGGTCAGGTGAGTATCGGTGAGAATGTGGTCGTGATGGAGAACGCCGTCGTCAATGGACGCGCGAAGTACCCCACGATCGTCGGTGACAGTGTGTTGATCGGCCCGCACGCGCACGTCAATGGCACCGTCATCGGTCGGGAGTCGTTCATCGCCACCGGTGCGTCGACGTTTCCCGGGTCGATCGTCGAGGCAGGGTCGGAGGTCCGAATCAACGCAGTGCTCCAGGTCGATTCGAGGCTTGCCGCCGGGTCGGTCCTCCCCACCGGGTGGGTTGCCGTGGGAGATCCGGCCAGCATGTTTCCGGCAAGCAGCCACGACGAAATCTGGGCCATCCAGCAAACTCTGGACTTTCCGGGAACGGTGTACGACGCGTCGCACGGCGACGGTATGCAGGACATCATGCAGTCGCAGTCGTCCTTCTACGGCGAGCACGCCTCGGACTCCGTTGTTCCGGAGTGACGTTGTAGACCTGACTTCGGTGTACCCGACGCGCCCGCGTCCCGCGAGTCGTGTTCTTGTCGTGTGTGGCGTTGCTTACTGACCGGTAGTATTTTTGCTCTCGGCAATTCCCGTCGGTTTACCCTTGGCCAGGTGGACGCACGTGGAAGCGAGGGTGTGCCACGGATCGTTACTGCGCAGCAGATCGTCGCCGCTATCCCGCTTCCTGCGCTCGTTCACGACACCAGTTTTCACATCCTGGCCGTCAATACCGCGTGCCGAAAGTCGGCGAATCTATCCCGCACGTACAGCGACACCCGTGATGTCTTCGCCTTCGTGCACCCAACGGAGCATGCGGAGATCCGGGCCGTATCAGAGAATCTACTGACCGACTTCGCCCGAACAGGGGAATCGTCGCAGACACCGGTCGCCGCGATGCGACGGCTCCACCAAGACGACGACGTGTCGGTGTCGTGCTGGACGCACACCGGACTCGCGGTGTTCGACGGCGTGCCTCTCATCGTCGTTGCCCTGGATCTTGCGAATCCTATTGTCAGTGAGGCACGAACGTGGCGTGAGCGCGCAGAACGCGACGACTTGACCGGGCTGTACCGTCGCAACGTTGCGGTCTCGGTCATCGACGATTGGCTTGCAGCCGGCGACGAAGTAATGGTGATGTTCGCCGATGTCGATCACTTCAAGCAGGTCAACGACGGCTACGGCCATGCGGCCGGAGACGCAGTCCTGTCCGCGATCGCAGACCGACTTCACGCCCTGTCGCATGACGACAGAATCGTCTGCCGGTATGCGGGTGATGAGTTCCTGATCGCGTCCCGCCCATCCGTGTGGGCTCACGGAGGCTTCGTCTGGCAGTTCGACGAACAGCGTTATCTAGCCGACTACATCGCCGCGGCGGCGGGGGCAGCAACGCACCTCCTTGGAATCGATGGGCATGAGCGTGTATCGATCAGCACAGGTGCAGCAAGGCGACGACCCGCCGATTCGGCCGCGACGCTGATTCATCGGGCCGATACCGCGATGTATCGAAACAAGGCACATCGCGTGCGGGAGCGATGAGTTCGGCAATTGGGCAGCTCAGATGATGCGCGAACCGAAGTGGGTGCCGACGCAGTGGCGCAACGTTGCGGCTACCGACACGCCGCCTTCGAGTGTCCGGTCGAACGAGTCATCGGCTTCCCACCCGACGGTACAACCGTGACGAATACACCAGCAGCACAGCAGCATTCGCCCCGAACCACATCCACGTGAGAAACGCCGCCACCACGCCGGTGACGAAGAAGCCCAGTACCAGTGCTACGACCCAGGCGAGGACGAAGGCAACAATCGTGACGACTGCCGCGACTGCGCACCGCCCCGGGGACTGCCGGACAGTCGCCGTCGCAGCGCGGAACGGATGTCGTTGCCCGTCGGCCACGGCCGGAAGCACCAGCAGCGCAACCAGAATCACGACAATCGGAAGCAGCGGGAACAGAATCGCCAGCGCGACGGCCACCAGAGTCGAGACCACACACCACACCAGGACGCGCGGCCGCCGCCATGCCCGAGCCAGCGCACCGCGGATGTTGCCGTCCACCACATCGAGTGCCGTCGATGCGGTGATCCACAGGGCGACCACCAGTGCCGCGGCAGACGCCGCAACCAACCCACCGAATCCCACGGAGGATTCTGGAACGGGATCGCCCAGGACTGTCACCGCCTGAATCAGCGCAGACACGAGCACAACGGCAGCGAGCACCGCACTCCCCCTCACGGCGCACCGACCGTCGAATTGCGGTCGAGCACGTCCTGCACAGACCCCGAGTAGAGAACCTCCGTGCCGACCTTCACCTCGACGGTGCTCGCGTCGTCCGACGTGGCCGAGCCGGTGATCGCCTCGTTGTCGGTTGTCTCCCCGACACATTCGATGTCCGCTCCGGTACCGGAGCAGACCGGCGCAACCAGTATCTCGATTCCCTTCTCGAACAGAACGTCGTTCACTGCGTAGCGGAGGTCCCCGAGTTCGGCACCGCCGACCGGCGCGAGCGCAGCGGTCTGCGAACATCCCGCGCACGCCACCACGGCGGCGACCAGGAGAATCTTCCTGCACACTCCGTTCATCGACCCTGCCTCGTCTCGTAGGCGATCAGTCTCGCGTGCTCGTCCAGATGTTGCTGCTCGAGCGCGGCGTCGGTGATGGCACTCAGATCGAACGGTGCAGGCAACAGCAATTCGGTGTTGCGATCCAGGCGCGACCCTCGACGCATCAGCGGATTCTCGGCCCAGTCGTTGGCCGCCAATTCGCGGCTGCGCGACGCCAGATCCAGGTAGCTTCCGCTGTTTCCGGGTGTGATCGGCGACGCGTGATCGAGCACCGTGGTGAACAGCGACAGAGTTCCGTCGCGGTTGTCGACGATCTCGACCACCTGCTGCTGCTGTGGGAAATCGATGCACGACGCGGTGGTGATCTCCCAGAATCCGCGTCCGCCGCTCGAATGCGCCAGAATCTGGTTCTGGTGGGTGTGGCCGTTGAGCCAGCCGATCACCACGGGATACTTCAACAGCAGGTCGATGAATTCGTCTGCGCCGTAGAGCTTCCCCGATTCTCCTGGACGCTGCGCTCGGTTCTCCAGCGTGAGACTGTTGTGATGGGTGTAGATCAGCACGAGCTTGCGCTCGGCCTGCGCTTTCTCCAATTGCTCGGTGAGCCAGTCGAATTGGTTCTCGGGCACCGCACCGTCGGGGCCGGCGACGGCGTTGCAGGTGTCGAGTCCGAACGTTCGGATGTTCGGGGTGGGGTCTGCCGCCCACCACGTCTCACCGGAGTCGAGATTGTGCTGGGTGAAGCCGTGTCCGATCGGTCCCGGTGTCGGGGTGGTCTCGAAGTGCTCCTGCATGAACTCGCGTTGCTCGAACAGGTACCGTGCCGGGTCGGCCGACACTGCGCGAAACCCCGGTCGCGCACCGGATCCGACGCCCAGCGCATCGACCATTCTCTGCAGCGGACTGGCCGTCGACGCGTAGCCGGCCAGGGCGGAGGTGGCCGTCGCCTCGAGGGTGTACGCCTTGCGGCCGCCGACGGCGAGCGCGTGCAGCTGCGAGGACAGGTCGAAGGTGCCGAGCAACAGAGTGTCGTGGTTGCCGTAGACCGAGTACCACGGCACGGGCAGACCCACCGATTCGACGGTTCCCGACATCGCTTGGGTGAGAAGGTCGGGAAGCGTCGGGAATCCGTAATCGCCGAACGACCCTCCCGAAGGATCACCGGGTCGGTAGGCCCACTGCGCCTCCGGCCAGGCCTGAACACCCTCGAAGATGTCCGCGGCCCCACTCGTCGGCCGAACCGGTACGCCGTCGAGAACGTCGATGTACCAGCGCAATTCGAGGTGCGAATGCATGTCGGCACTGTCCCCGGTGACCACGGCAGCCCCCATCGGTGCGCCGGTGACCGGGCTGATCCGCGCGTCCGCGAACGCTTTCACCATCGCCGCGGTGACGTGCACGGTCAGCGTGTCCTGCGGATGGAACGCCGAACCCCATGCGGCGTGGTCGGAGACGATCATGGGCTCGATGCGGCCGGGAGATTGGGCGTCGATGACGTGCATGTCCGAGAGGTGCCCGAGGTAGAGCAGCGACCGTCGCGACTGCGCCCTCGACGGGTTCGGCGCTCGTCCGAGAACGTCGAGGCGTGCAACGTACGGCTCCCCCGGACCGGCATCGAGCACGCGGTACTTCCCCGGCCCTGTCGAGGATCGCAGGATCGTCTGCGCGAGTGTTCCGGTTGCGCCCACGTTCACGGGCTGGGCGTTCGCCGCAAGAGCCTGACCCAGCACGTGGGGTGCGATACCCCACACCGCCGCGAGTGTCCCCACTCTCGCCACGAATTGTCTACGCGACAGCCCGGTCATGGAACTCCTCGGATCCGAAAACGGCACCACGTGCGCCTCGCATCCGACGAGGTGACTGCCTATTTTTACAGGGCAGACGGCAGATCGGCTCGATTTCGCTCCGTTCAGGGCACGACGGTCACCGGCCACCGTCCCGCTTTGACCAATCGCACCGCCACCGAGCCGGCGATTCGATGTCCGGCAGTCTCGGACGCCCCCACCACGACGGCGTCGGTACGCAATTGCTCTGCCACGGCGATCAGCCCGTTGTACGGGTCACCCTGTGCGGTTCGGAACTCCCACCGCACGTGCTCCCGATCCCCGAACCGGGCGGCCGACGTTCTGATGTAGTCGAGCAGTTCGTCGGCTATCTGTTGACCGGTTTCGACGAGTGAGATGCCTGCCTGGCCCCACGAGGCCGTCGCAATGGGTTGCACGTACACCAATACCAGCAGCGACCGCTGCCTACGGGCGAGCCCTGCCGCATAGGCCGCGGCGCGCCAGGACGAATCGGACCCGTCGACGCCCACCACGATCGATTTCGGTCCGTCGTGGCCGTACTCGAACCCGGTGGACTCCTGCGCATCGCTCACGACCTGAGGCTACTGCCGAGACCCGACTGTTCGTACCCCCAGCCGCCTGGCGGTACGGTAAGTAGCGCCTACGCCCGGTTATCGGGGAGACGGTTCCATACGCGACGGGAGAAGCAATGAACGACGACCGACAGTTCGACGCCCCGTCCACCGACCCGGCTACTGTGTTCGCGGCCCTGGCCGACATCGTGTACCGAGGTACCACCGCCGAAGAGGTCTACACCGCACTGTGCAATGCGGCCACGCTGTTGGTTCCGCATTGTGACCACGCCAGCTTGATGTTGATGCGCCACGGGAAGGCTGTCACGGTCGCAGCCTCGGACGACATAGCGCGGGTCGTCGACGATATCGAGCGCGCTACCGGCGAAGGACCGTGCCTGGACGCGATCACCAGCGAGGCAGCCCAGCTCGAAGCCGACTTCCGCACTCCCACCCAGTGGCCGGCGATGGCTCGCGGTGTGTTGAACCGGACGCCGGTACGAGGCGCGATGGGATTTCGGCTCAAGGTCGACGATCAGAAGGTGGGCGCGCTCAATCTGTTCACCGATCGTCCCGGCGTCTTCGGCTCGGACAGTGTGGACAAGGCAGTCATTCTGACGGCCTTCACCTCGATCACCGTCGCCGCCGTCATGAACGGCGAAGAGGCGTCGACGCTGCGCGCCGGCCTCGAGAGCAACCGTGAGATCGGCAAGGCGATCGGATTGATCATGGCCCTGCACGACGTGAACGGCGACGAGGCGTTCGCGTTGTTGCGCAAGTCTTCCCAGGATCTGAACGTCAAGATCGCCGATCTCGCGTCCACCGTGGTCGCGCGACACAGCAAAGGTCTGAAGGGCTGATCGGCAGCGCTCAGTGTGCGCCCTGCACCTTCTTGGGAAGCGCGAAGACCAACGCCAGCGCAATCACACTGAACGCCGCGCTGACAGCCATTGCCATGGCTGCTCCGTGTAGAAAGCCCGACCCGACGGTGTCCGGCCCGGTGATCTCGAGCGACCCGAACAGCACGCTGCCGATCACTGCGATGCCGATCGCCGAGCCGACGCGCTGCATCGTGGAAATGACGCCGCTCGCGGCTCCCGCATCGTCGCGATCGACGGTCGCGACGATGAACTGCGCGTTGGGTGCGATGAACGCACCGTTGCCGAGACCCGCGATGAACAGTGGCACCATCAGCGTCCAGTGCGAGATCGTGTCGGCGGAGCTGGTCGCGAGGATGATCCACAACCAGATGAGCCCGATCGAGACGAGGGACGCGCCGAGTATCAGAACGGTACGCCCGAGTTTGATCGTCAGCCTGTTGCTCTGCGAGGCGGCGATGATGCTGCCGATCGCAAAGGGTATGGACACCAGGCCCGATGCCAGTGCCGTGTTGCCGAGTCCGGTCTGCCACAGCAGCGAGATGGTGAAGAAGATGCTCGTGAAGGCAGCGAAGTAGACGAGCGCGAGGATCACGCCTCCGGTGAACGCCGGACGGGTGAACAATCGAGGTGGTACCAACGGATTCTGTCCGCGGCCCGTCCGAATCACTTCCCACCAGCCGAACAACGCGATCAGACCGAGTCCCGCTGCGATCGTCAGGTAGGTCCACAGGGGCCAGCCCAGTTCCTGGCCCTCGATCAGCGGAACGAGCAGCGCGATGAGACCTGCGGAGATGAGCACCAGTCCGAGCCAGTCGATTCCGGGGCGCGCAGCCGGTTCGGTATCGGTCTTGCCCGGAAGTAGCACCGCAGCAGCGACGAGACCGACGATTCCGATCGGCAGGTTGACCCAGAAGACGAGCCGCCAGCCGTTCTCGTCGCCGAAAGCCTGGATGATCAGGCCGCCGGCGATGGGACCGAGCGCGGTCGACACGCCGATGACGGCACCCATGATGGCGAATGCCTTGCCTCGCACCGGCCCTGGGAACAACAGCTGGATGAACGCGGTGACGGCGGGGACGAACATGCCGCCCGCCAAGCCCTGGACGACTCGCGCGACGACCAGTTGCAGATCGTCCTGAGCCAGCCCGCACGCGAAGCTCGCGAGAGTGAACAGTGCCAGACCGGTGAAGAAGACCCACTTGTGACCGATGCGGTCGCCCACCTTGCCCGCCGGGATGAGAGCCAATCCGAACGCAAGTGCGTACCCCGAGATGATCCACGACAGAACCGATTCCGACGCTTCCAAGGTGGTGCTGATCGTCGGCAACGCCACGTTGACGATGGTGGTGTCCAGCAACGCCATGAACATCCCCAGCAGCAGAACCACGAGCGCTTTCCAGGCGCGTGCGGGCACCTCCGTCGAGGGTGGTGTTGCTGAGGCAATGCTGTCGGTCACAGTGCTGTCCTTCGTCGTTGTCGCCGAGCAGTTTCGGCCGACCGATCCTCGGTCACTGTCCGATCATTGCCGACGCGACGAAGACCCACGACA
The DNA here is from genome assembly GCF_002258565.1 of Rhodococcus sp. 05-2254-6. NCBI lineage: Bacteria > Bacillati > Actinomycetota > Actinomycetes > Mycobacteriales > Nocardiaceae > Rhodococcus > Rhodococcus sp. 05-2254-6. The sequence goes on along the minus strand of NZ_NOZF01000138.1, from coordinate 12,691 downwards.
GTCCTGTGGCCAGAACCACGAACCCCGATGCCACTATCCGGCCGCCCCATACTGTCTCCACGAGAGCAGTCTCCGCGTGAGCGGTCACGCCTGCCGTACCCGTAGGTGTCATGATCTGTTTCCCACTCTGCATCCGCGACCCTCGCCATTTCCGGCCGGTGGATACCCCGGGAACCCGCGCCGAAACTACGGTGCTGCGACAACCGCCTCCACCGCGTCCAGAAAGGGGTGCTGGGAGGCGAGCAGCTTCGTCCTCGCCTGCGCCAGCGGAAACCATTCGACGCGATCGACCTCGGGAAACGACTTCATGAGACCGGATTTCGGCGGCCATTCGATCTCGAATGTGTTGCTCACCGCATTCGAGACATCCAGATCGGCCTCGACGCCGAACGCGATGACGATCTTCCCGCCGCGTTGCCTGACGGTGCCGAGTTCGATGTGTTCTCCGGCCGGCACATCGACACCGACTTCCTCTCGGAATTCCCGTCGGGCCGCCGTCCAGGGGTCTTCACCATCGGTGATCAGCCCCTTGACGATGGACCAGGCCCCGTCGTCCTTACGCGCCCAGAACGGTCCTCCGGGGTGAGCGATCAGGACTTGCGGACCGTCGACACCGACGCGATACAACAGAATTCCTGCACTGGTATGGACCATCGCCTCAGCCTGCCATCGATTCGCAGGGAGAAGTCCTTCGCGCCGTCGTGCCGCGAACCCGGGTAACAGTTATTGTCTACCGATGCAGGAGCGTGCAGCGTCCACCAGGCAGGCCGTACTCCAAGGGGCCGCCGCCAGTTTCGAGAAGTTCGGTTACGGCACAGCAAGTTTGAGCACCATCATCGCCCATGCCGGGGTCAGCAAAGGCGCGATGTACTTTCATTTCTCGTCCAAGGAAGATTTGGCGCAGGCAGTTATCGACGCGCAACTGTCCATGGCGGCGAGCGCGAGTGCCCTCATCATGGAGCGGACGCCGAAGGCCTTGGATGCCTTGATCCTGGTGAGCAAGGAATTGGGACGCCAACTGCAGACCGAATCCATCGCCCGCGGGGGTATGCGGTTGACGCTGGAGTCGGCCATCGCGGACAGCCCCAATGCGCGCGCATTCGAGGACTGGATCGGCAAGATGGGTGATCTCGCCGCACGTGCTCAGGCCGAGGGCGACATCGTCGACGGTATCGACGCGCACACGCTCGGTCGATACATCGTCGCCTCGTTCACCGGCGTACAGACGGTGTCGGAGATGTTGACCGGACGCGCCGATCTACAGCAGAGGCTGACCGAGATGTGGCAGATGTTGCTGCCCTCGGTGGTGCCGCGCCGACGCCTCGCGCGCGTGATGACAGTCGCCGAAGACGCCCTTATCGACTGGAGCGATCGGTAGGGGCCAACCACGGTTCGGACGTCACCGTGACGGACATTGCCGACAACACCTCGCCGTCGTGCTCGAACTGAATGCGAAAGACGCCGTCGGTGGAGTCCGTGTCGACGATCACCGTGCACGGGTTGGTCCACTCGGCGAATCCCATGAATCTCACCTCGCAGGAGGTGAAATCCAACGTCGGTGTTTCGGTCGCCAGACGCAGAGCCTGACGGGCCGCCTCGAGCATCGTCACTCCCGGGAGATACTCGACCGAATGGTCGAACATCGCCAGGTTTCGCGGATCCGGCGCGACGACGATGGTGCCGTCGGATGTGTGCCGTGCCAGCACCACGTCGGAGGGATCGAGACGTCCGACGGAGGACGCCGGGACCACCTCGGTTCCGGCCGGCAGGAAACGGAAGTGGGGGTCGGCAACGGTCGATTTGCGGAACTGCGAATACACCTCGGGTCCGATGGTCCGCACCGACGCCGTCCCCGACGCGACGAGGTGGGTGCCGTTCAGGAGTCGGGCAGACAGCTTCATGTTGTCGAGCGACTCGTTCTCGAACGTAACGTCGGTCGTGATCGACTCTGCGACAAGCGAATCATCGATGTCGTCGACCGAGAGCGGGTCCAGGATCTCGAAGCGGGAGTGCTCGATGAACACCACGTGATCGAGTGGCACCCCGTGGTTGACGTGGCAGAAGAGGCTGATCGCTTGGCGCAGAGCCTCGGCCACCATCAACGAGTCGTGGGTTCGGCGCACCGGCGCGAACATGCGATGCGACGTGGGGAACTGAACGGCCGCCCGATGGGTGCCCTCGACGGTCTCGTAATCGGTCAACAGAACGTCGCCCGGCGACCTCCGATGCACGAGGTGCCGTGGAACTGTTGCTGCGTAACTCAAACTCATGAAGCCCCTTAAAACCGACCGACCCGGCTTTTTATAGCACTGTTGAGCCACCGGGATCGCTCGTTCAGTATGTCGCGAGAGACCGACAAAACTGGCATCGGTCGAAGGGATTCATTCAATCGATATACAGAAATAACCGTCACGATCTGTTAACTGACTCGAACTCTCGGTACCACTTGTTTCGGTACGTTCACGGGCAGTGCCGGTCGGCTCGTGCGGCTCACTCCGGACAGCAAAAATCCCCGCCCGGGCGAACCGAACGGGGACTGCGCTCCCCCACCTGGACTCGAACCAGGAACCCTTCGATTAACAGTCGAATGCTCTGCCAATTGAGCTATGGGGGATTACCTCGCGGCGTCACACTCTCGTGCGAGCCGTTGGAAACAATAGCGCACACCCCCTGCCGAGTACCAAATCGCCCTGCTCGAGGTTCGTCGGGCAAGATGGAAGAACAGCCGCACGCTCTATGGAAGGACCTACTGATGATTCGTTTGGTACTGGCGGCTGGAGCTGCTTATGTGCTCGGCGCCAAGGCAGGACGGGGCCGGTACGAGCAGATTCGCAAGACTGCGAACGCCGTTGCGTCGAGCCCCGCCACCAAGAAGGCGATCGAGGTCGGCCGTCAGAAGCTGTCCGATTCCCTGAACACGCAACCGCGGCTCGAGCCGATGCAGCCGATCGACGACGAGACCCAGGTCTTCGTTCCCCGCGATCAGCTGCGGCGCTAACCGACCTCGGCCACACTTCCGACGGCGAGCTCGAGCAGACTGCGGCGGTACTGCTCGAGGGCGATGAGGTCGCCGAACAGCGCGTTGTAGTCGTCGGGCTTCTCCACCGGTGACATGCGCTGCAGTTTCGATTTCAGTTCGGCCACCTGTTGGCCGACCCACACCTCCTGCAGCCGTGCGAGTACGCCCGAGATGTAGCGGGTGAGAGCGTCGTCGGCCACGCGCATCGGGTCGACGGCCAACTCGGTGACCAACGACACGACAACGGCGTCCTTGGCCTGTTTGGCGACGGCGTCGACCCACTCCCCTCCGCCCAGGCCTGCTGCGGTGCCGCCGGCAGCGGCCACCGCGTCGCGCACGGCCGAATACGCCGGGTGGTGGAAGCTCTCCGGCGGGAGCGAATCGAAGACCGTGCCCGCCACGGCAGGCATCTGCAGCACCGCCTTGAGTGCTTCTCGCTGCGGCCACAGCGTCGGATCGGTGGGGTTGGGACGCGGAGGACCCGTGGGGGCCGGTGCCGGAGCGGCCTGACGCTTCTCGAACGGGACACGTTTGCCGCTCGTGTCGCCCCTGGCACCCTTCTTCGCCTCGTCGCGCACTCGGGCGAGCACCATCGCGGTGTCGTCCCAGCCGGTCCACCCGGCCAACTGCCGGGCGTACTCGTCCCGCAACGACGCGTCCTTGATGCGGGCGACCACCGGGACGGTTCGCTTCAACGCCTCGACGCGTCCCTCGGGCGTATCCAGATCATGTTCTCGCAGAAGTGATTTGACCACGAAGGCGAACATCGGGGTACGCCTGGCGACCAGATCGCGAACGGCGTTGTCGCCGGACTTCAGCCGTAGGTCGCACGGGTCCATTCCGTCCGGGGCGACGGCGACGAACGTCTGACCGGCGATCTTCTGATCACCCTCGAACGCCTTCATCGCGGCGGCCTGGCCGGCTTCGTCGCCGTCGAAGGTGTAGATCACTTCCCCGCGAAAGTAGCTGTCGTCGATCATCAGTCGGCGCAGCATCGCCAGGTGGTCCTCGCCGAACGCGGTTCCGCAGGACGCCACCGCAGTCTTGACGCCTGCCAGATGCATCGCCATCACGTCGGTGTAGCCCTCGACGATGACGGCCTGATGGGACTTCGCGATTTCCTTGCGCGCCAGATCGAGGCCGAACAACACCTGAGACTTCTTGTACAGCATGGTTTCCGGGGTGTTGATGTACTTACCCGGCATCGTGTCGTCGTCGAACAACTTGCGCGCACCGAAGCCGATGACGTCGCCGCTCTGGCTGCGAATGGGCCACACCAGCCGGCGCCGGAAGCGGTCGATGGGCGTTCCGCGCTTGCCGGGTGTCGCCAGCCCTGCGTCGACGATCTCCTTGGCCTCGAACCCCTTGCCCAGCAGGTGTTTGGTGAGGGTGTCCCAGCCGTCGGGTGCATACCCACAGCCGTAGGCCAACGCCGCATGGCCGTCGAAATTGCGTTCGGTCAGGTAGTCCCGCGCGGCCTGGGCGTCGGGACCGCTGAGCCTGCCTGCGTAGAACTCCTGCGCTGCTGCGTTGGCGGCGATCAGTCGCGCACGGGTGCCGCGGTCGCGCTGAACCGACGGGCCTCCGCCCTCGTAGGAGATCGAATAGTTCAGCCGGTCGGCCAGTTGCTCGACGGCCTCGACGAACGAGATGTGCTCTATCTTCTGCAGGAAGGAGTAGGCGTCACCGCCCTCGCCGCAGCCGAAGCAGTGATAGTGACCGTGATTGGGGCGAACGTGGAACGACGGGGATTTCTCGTCGTGGAAGGGGCACAGCCCCTTCATGGAGTCGCCGCCCGCGCGCTTGAGCGAGACGTAGTCGCCGACTATGTCCTCGATCCGTGTGCGTTCGCGAATGGCGGCGATGTCGCGTTCAGGAATTCGGCCGGCCACGAAGGGCAGTCTAGTCCCGATCCGGACCTACCCACATTCGGTCGGCGGAGCGATCAGCCCCAGCTGGCCTGAGCCCCGAGTGACCGCTTGTCGATCAATTCGAGGCGACTTTCGGTGTACGAGGCGATCTGGTCGACGACCACACGAGTGCGTTCCGCATCGCTGTCGGCCCGCTGCCACGCGGGCACCAGAATGGGGTCCAGTTCGCCAGGAGCAGAGCGCATCAACCACTCGGCGACGCGGTGGATACGGTCGCGTTGGCGCTCCTGGCGGATCTTGTGTCCGGCATCGGACATCACGTACCGCAACGCCATCGTCTTGAGCAGTGCAACTTCCGAGCCGACGATCGACGGCACCACCAGGTCGGCGTCGTATCGGCTCAGCGGCGCAGTGCCGTACTTCTCGTGGGTGCCCTCGATCGCGGCGGTGGCGAAGCGGCCTACCAGTTCACTGGTCATGTGCTTGAGCGCAACGGATGCGGCGAGAGTGCCGTCGTAGCGTCCGACCGCGACCACGACGGGCATCCTGGACAGTCGATCTGCGGCCTCGATCAGTTCCTCCACATCGAGTCCGCGAAATTCCGAGACGCCGAGCTCGGCGAGGGCGCGTCGCTCGATCGGATCAGAAAGCGCCCGTAGATCGATTCGGGCGTCGATCACACCGTCCTCGACATCGTGGACCGAATACGCGACGTCGTCGGACCAGTCCATACTCTGCGCTTCGAGGCACTTGTGCTTGTCCGGAGCGCCGTCACGTACCCAGCCCAAGATGGCGGAATCGTCGTCGTAGGCACCGAACTTCGCTCCGGGGGCGGGCCTGATCCATGGGTACTTGGTTGCGGCATCGAGCGACGCCCGGGTCAGGTTGAGTCCTGCGCTGCGGCCGTCGGAGTCGAGGATTTTCGGCTCGAGCCCGGTCAGGATGCGCAGGTTCTGCGCGTTGCCTTCGAACCCACCGCAATCCTGAGCCACTTCGTCGAGGGCGCGTTCGCCGTTATGTCCGTACGGCGGGTGGCCGATGTCGTGCGCCAGCCCGGCGAGGTCCACCAGATCCGGATCGCTGCCGAGCCCCTCGGCGATGCTGCGGCCGATCTGCGCAACTTCGAGCGAGTGCGTCAATCGTGTGCGCGGGGTGTCTCCGTCTCGAGGACCGGTGACCTGAGTCTTGTCGGCGAGCCTGCGCAACGCGGCGCAATGCAACACGCGCGCTCGATCGCGTGCGAACGCGCTTCGATGCGAGGCGTTGTCCGCCCCGGCCCGCAGTCCTGCGGTCTTCGGGGGTTCGGTGACGAATCGTTCGACGTCGTGCGCCGAGTACGTGCCGCTCATCTACTGGCCCGCCGTGTAGGAGAAGTCCGCGGTGAAGTGGGTCAGCTGATACCACAGCAGAGCGCCTGTCTCCCTGGCGATTCCGTGCGCCTGGGATTCTCTGGTGTAGACCGCGGGCCCGGTGCGCGTGGGCGAAGTCCAGGCATCGAGGCCGGCGTCGCGCGCCATGGTTCGGGTGCGCAGTGAATGCCACGGATCGCTGACCAACACCACCGACGACCTGCCCTGCTCACGCAGTGTGTTGCTCACCGCCTCGATGCTCTCGAGGGTGTCCGAGCCGGTCTCGACGGCAATGATGGCGTCGGCGGGAACTCCCTGATCGATCAGATAGTTGCGACCCGACGCGGCCTCGGTGAACAGGTCGCCCTCCTGCTTGCCACCGACGGTGACGATCTCGGGGGCGATTCCCTGCTCGTACAGCGACGCGGCCTGGGACAGTCGTGCCTCGAACACCGTCGAGGGTGTGCCGCTGTACTGAGCAGCGCCGAGTACGACGATGGCGTCGGCCTTGGAGTAGTCGTCGATGCGCGCCACCTGCCATACCCGCACCGCTGTTCCCGCGACCAGCACCAACGACATCAGTACCACTCCCGCGACCAGCCGACCGGTCCAGCGTCCGAGCGTTCCGAAGAAGCCGAGACGCTCGGGACCGGGGTCCGGGGCATACCGGTCGTCGTACGGATCGCCGTACGAATCTCGGTCGAGAGTTGAATTCACTCCTCGAGTTTGCCAGGCCCAGGCATCGGAACCGTCACGGCGCGCCTCGAACGACCTACAGCCACCCTCGATCCTCGGCCACCCGGACCGCCTCGGCCCTGGTGCTCGTGCCAGTTTTTCCGATCGCCGACGACAGATGATTGCGCACCGTGCCCTCGGAGAGGTGGACCTGAGCAGCGATGGCCCCAGCGGTTCCGCCCCTGGCAGCCGCGCGGAGAACCTCCTGCTCTCGGGCCGTCAGTGGAGAGACGCCATCGGTGAGGGTTTCGGTCGCCAGCGTCGGATCGACGACGCGAAGCCCCATGTGTACGCGCCGAACGGCGTCGGCCAGCTGCTTGGCGGGAGTGTCCTTGACCACGAAACCCGACGCACCCGCATCGATGGCGCGTCGCAGGTATCCCGGTCGCCCGAACGTGGTGACGATCAGCACCCTCGACTGCGGGGCGACGAGCGCCAGTTCGGCGGTGACCTCGATACCGTTCTTGCCGGGCATCTCGACGTCGAGCAGGACGACGTCGGGTCGATGTTCGAGAACGGCGGCGGCAACCTCGTCTCCACGTCCCACTTCGGCGACGACCTCGAGATCGTGTTCGAGCCCCAGCAGGGCCGCAAGTGCGCCGCGCACCAGGGCCTGATCGTCGGCCAACAACAACGTGATGGTCATCGCGCCTGCGTCCTATTCACCGTGTACCTCCACCCTGAACCCACCGGTCGGCACCCGGGCGATCGTCAGTGAACCACCCGCTGCCGTCACCCGTTCACCGAGACCGCGCAGACCGTTGCCACCGGACTGCTGGTCTGCCGGTCCCACCCCGTCGTCGACGATGGAGATGCTCGACGCCGTCAGCGTCACCCGGCACTGCCGTGCACGCGAGTGTCGAACCACGTTGGTCACTGCTTCGCGGAGCACCCAGCCGAAGAGTTCTCGATGCCGCAGCGGCACCACGTCGGCGTCACAGGGCAGATCTGCTTCGATCCCCGCCGCGGTCAAAGCCGTTCGTGCACTGGCCAACTCGGATCCGACGTCGACCTGGCGCATGCCCCCGACGGTACTGCGCACGTCGGCGAGTGCTTGCCGAGCAAGGGTTTCCAGTTCCGCGATCTCCACGGCCGCGCGGGCCGGATCGATCTCGATGAGCCTGCCCGCCAATTCGCTCTTGACGGTGATGACGGTCAGCGAGTGGCCCAGAATGTCGTGCACGTCCCGGCTCATGCGCTCGCGTTCGGCCACGATGGCCAGATCGGCCAATTGTTGCCTGGCCACGGCCAATTCGTGATTGCGCTGGAAGACCTGCGTGATCCCCCATGCCGCGGCCGCGCTGATCAGCAGCTGAAATGCGAAGAAGGTGTCGGGCTCCCAGGACGAGATGAAGCGTGGCACCGCTTCGACGAGCGCAACCATCACCACCACCAACACCCACGCTTGCCTGACCGGCAGGGTCATCATGGCCAGTACTGCGATGTAGACGGTCGCGCCGAATGCGGTGGTTCCGATCCATACACTCATGGACACGGTCAGCGTGATCATGACTCCGAGCGCGATCCACGCCTGGGAGACCGGCAGCGGCTTTCCTCGGCGGTGTCCGTTACGAAAACGCCAGAAAGTGGACGTGAACACGGCACCGAAGGCAACGATCGTGACGACCCCGGCAACCTTAGCCGGCACGTATTCCAGAGCGAGGATGTCGTTCAACGGATAGATCAGGTACACCAGCCAGATGGCTCCGAACATCCAGCCGAACCGCCAGATCCGTCCCTCGGGAAGGTCGGCGGTGAACGTGGTCATGTCGCCCACGGTATCTCTGTGGACGACATGATCAGCGGTTTCGGTCTCACGCACGCTTGGTGTCTTTCCGGAACAGCAAGGACGCTCCGGCGACGAAGATCGCGGCCCACACCACCAGGTTCACCACGGCGATCACCAGGGTGCCGGTGTCGGCCGAGGTTAACGGTGCCCGGGACACGGTCGCCAGGCCGTAGAGCGGGGTGAACTGGGCCAGCATCGGAAACCAGCCGCTGTCACCGAGCGGGACGAACAGTCCGCCGGCCAACGCCAGGAAGGCGAGCACCGGTCCGAGGATCTGCATGACGTTCTCCGAGGGCAGCAGGTAGCCCATGAACAGCCCGAACGCGGCGAACACTGCAGAGCCGAGCCACGCGATCACTCCGCACGCGAGCCACACCCAGATCGGCATGTCTGCTCCGAAGAACTTCGCGACGACGAACACCACGACGATCGCGGCTGCACCCATCGTCATGGCCACGAGAACCTTGGTGACGATGTAGGCGACGGGCTTCAGCGGAGTCAACCGCAGTTGCCTGCTCCACCCCTGCGCCCGTTCGACCGAGACCATCGCTCCCCCGCTCGTGGTCGCGAGCATCGCGCCGTAGACGGCCATGCTGATGGCGATGTAACCGGTGACGTTGCCGTGCGCGAAGGGGTAGTCGGTCCGGTAGTCGGATTGCGTGCCGAAGATGACGAAGAACACCGGCGGCATCACCAACGTGAAGATCAGAGTTCGCTTGTTCCGGAAGAGCCTGCGGATCTCGAGTCCGAGGAAGGTCGGCGAGAATCCGCCCCAGGCAACGGCTCTGGCAGAGGTACGGGTGGCTGCGGAGTGTGCGGTCGTGGTCATCGGATGCTCCCGGCGAGGTCGTTTGCGGCTGTGTCGTTTTCGGCTCTGTCGTTTTCAGAATCGGTGGTCAGGGCGAGGAATGCGTCTTCGAGGTTGCGCGAGACGATTTCCAGATCGGTCGCGTGTGCATCGTTGAGTAGGTATCGGGCCACGGCGTCGGAGTCGCGTCCGTGCACGATCACCCGATCGCCACGTGTGTCGACGCGGTCCACCCCCGGCAGAGCCAGCAACACCGACTGGTCGACGCCGGGCAGGGTGGCGGTGACGGTGCGTCCTGCCGCCAGGTTCTTCACCTCGGCGGCGCTGCCGTCGGCGACGATCTTGCCGTGCCGCACCAGCACGATGCGGTCTGCGTACGCGTCGGCCTCGTCCAGATAGTGCGTTGCGAACAGCACCGTGCGGCCGGTGCTGGCGTCCTGGCGAATGGCGTTCCAGAAGTCGCGACGCCCCTCGACGTCCATGCCGGTGGTCGGCTCGTCCAGCACCAGCAGATCCGGATCGGGCAGCAGAGCGAGCGCGAACCGAAGCCTTTGCTGCTGACCGCCGGAGCATTTCGCCACTCGACGGTCTCCGATATCGGCGATGCCGGCCCTGGTCAGTACCTCCTTCACCGACCGGGTGTGGGCGAACAGTGCCGAGGTCAGCTCGACGGTTTCGCGGACGGTCAGATCGCGAAGCAGACCGCCGGTCTGCATGACGGCCGAGATGCGCCCCTGGGCGATGGCGTCGGCGGGCGTTCCCCCGAACACCGAGACCGTCCCGGTGGTGGGTGTCGCCAGGCCGAGCATCATGTCGATGGTGGTCGTCTTTCCCGCTCCGTTCGGTCCGAGGAATGCGACGACCTCGCCCGGTTCGATGGACAGGCTCAGCCCGTCGACCGCCCGGACCGAGCCGTAGGTCTTGGTGACGCTGCGCAGTTCGACTGCTTTCGTTGTGGTCATGGGAATCACTCTGCGGCGGCCGAGCAGCTCCGACCTCGTTCGGGCGTCACGATTGCGAGGTGACAACTGTCATGCATCCGGATCGACCTGCTCGATCTCACGGGCGCGTAGCCGGTAGATTTCAGGCCATGGCAGTCCAGCACCGGCGGCACACCAGCGCCCCAGTCGTTCGAGAAGCAATCCATCGATTTCGTCGTCTCGCCGCCGTGGGTGCTCTGACCCTCTTCGCCGCGGTCCTGCTCGCGCCGGGAGTTGCATCCGCCGAGGCTCCGTCGCGACTGGCCACACAGATCACCGACAACGTCCAGGCACTCGACCCGGATGCACTCGCCGAGGTGCAGACCTCGATCGACGATCTCTACGGCAGCAGCCAGGTTCGGTTGTGGGTCACCTATGTCGCGGACTTCGACAACATGTCGGCGGCGAACTGGGCCGAGCAGACGTACCAGAGAAGTGACCTCGGCCAGCGCGACGTTCTGCTCGCCGTGGCCACCGTGGACCGTTCGTACTACCTCGCGGTGAACACCGGCCTGTCTCAGATCACCACCTCCGAACAAGATTCGATCCGTGTCGACGATGTCGAACCTGCACTGCGCGAAGAAGATTGGTCCGGTGCGGCCATTGCGGCAGCCGGTGCACTCGGCGACGCGTACGCCTCGAGCGGCAGCGGTGGCTCGTCGGCACCCCTGCTGATCGGAGTCGGCGCACTGGCCGTGGCGGGCGGCGGAGCCGTCGTCTACTCGTCGCGCCGCAAGAAGGCCCGAGTCGCCGCCGAGGTCGAGGCCGTGGCGAAGATCGACCCGAGCGACCCGGCCGCACTGGCCGCCTTCCCCATCGACGTCCTCGACACGCGGGCCAAGGAAATTCTGATCGAGACCGACAACGCGGTGCGCGCCAGCGAAGAGGAATTGAACCTCGCCCGTGGAGAATTCGGAGATTCCGCGGCCGCGCCGTTCATCACCGCCTACGACAACGCCAAGAAAGCCCTGGCCTCGGCGTTCGAGATTCGTCAACGCCTCGACGACGCCATTCCGGAAACTCCGGATCAGCGACGGGCGATGCTCGTCGAGATCATCTCCTCGTGTGGCCAGGCCGATCGCGAACTCGATTCGCGGGTGGAGGAATTCGACGGGTTCCGCGATCTCGTGATGAACGCCGACGCCCACCTCGACGAGCTCACCCAGGCTGTCGTCGGCTTGACGGTGAGAATTCCGCAGTCCGAATCGGTTCTTGCTCAGCTGCATTCGGACTTCTCCGAATCGGCGCTGAACTCGATTGCCGACAACGTCACGATGGCCAAGGAGCGCATGGCGCTGGCCGAGGAGAACATCGAGGCCGGACGCTCGGCGGCGGCACTCCCGCCCGGCAAGCAGGGGCCGGCGGTCACCGCGATTCGCACGGCCGAGCGAGCCGTCGACCAGGCCAAGACCCTGCTCGATGGCGTCGACCATGCCCGTGACGACATCAGGCATGCCATCGCAACCCTGCCCGACGCCATCGCGGACGTTCGACGCGACATCGAGCAGGCTCGTGGATTGGCCGAACACGGCGGGGCCGAACTGCAGGCAGCCGTGACAGCCGCCCAGACTGCATTGAAGAACGCGGAGACGGCGCAGTCCTCGGACCCTCTCGGCAGCTACACCGCCCTCGCCGAAGCCGATGCCGAACTCGAGAAGATCGTCGACGAGGCGTCGGCGGACAAGGCGGCCGAGGACCAACTTCGGGCCCGCCTGGATCGCGATATCGCGGCCGCTCAGGCGCAGATCACCGCCGCTGCGGACTACATCTCGACGCGCCGCGGCGGAGTGGGTGCCGACGCCAGAACGCGCCTGTCCGAGGCCGAACGGCACCTCGGTGCGGCGCGTCAGCTCGAACCCGAGAACCCGGACGAGGCCCTCAAGCACGCGCACGCTGCGAGCCAATTGGCCTCGCGCGCATCGCAGATCGCCCAGTCCGACGTGCAGAACTGGGAGAATCGCCACGGTCCGCGCGGTGGCAGTAGCGGCGGCAACATCGCCGGTGCGGTCCTCGGCGGCATCCTGATCAACAGTGTGCTGCGCGGCGGGGGTGGCGGCGGCTTCGGTGGCGGATTCGGCGGTGGCGGTGTCGGTGGACTTGTCGGTCACAGGTTCCGGCCTTCCTCGGCGTGGGCCACGGC
>NZ_NOZF01000094.1:0-62007 GCF_002258565.1 Rhodococcus sp. 05-2254-6 | reverse complement strand
GCGGCCGGGTGTTCCATCGTGCTCAAGCCCAGTGAACTCACGCCGCTGACCACCCTGCGGCTGGCGCGCTTGGCCACCGAGGCAGGCGTGCCCGACGGGGTGTTCAACGTCGTCACCGGAACCGGAGTGGACGCCGGAGTCGCTCTTTCCTCCCATGCCGGACTGGACCTGATGACGTTCACCGGTTCCACTCCCGTCGGGCACGCCTGCCTCGGTGGCCAAGCGCGCCAGCCGCAGGGTGGTCAGCGGCGTGAGTTCACTGGGCTTGAGCACGATGGAACACCCGGCCGCCAACGCCGGTATCGCTTTCCACACCGCCATCTGCAGCGGATAGTTCCACGGAGTGATCGACCCGACCACTCCGACCGCGTCCCGGCGGATGGCGGAGGTGTGCTCACCCGAGTACTCCGCAGCAGCCTTGCCGTCCAGGTGCCGCGCCGCCCCGGCGAAGAACTCGATGTTGTCGATGCTGCCCGGAACATCGAATTCGGTTGCCAGCCTTGTCGATTTGCCGGTCTGCACCACTTCCTCGGACACGAAGTTCTCCGCGTCGGCCGCAACGAGACGCGCCAGTTCCATCAACACGGCGCTGCGGTGCGCGGGGGTAGCGGTGGACCATGCCGGAAAAGCTGATCGAGCATGCGAGAGAGCCGAATCGACGTCCTCGGCGGTGGCCAAACCGACGTCGGCAACGACAGCTCCGGTCGCGGGATCGTCGACCTCGTACCGATCACCGCCACCGTCGACCGCGCGTCCGTCGATCCAACAACCAGGAATGTTCGCCATGCCTGCGACAGTACCGTCGAACCCACTGATTCTCTCTGTTTCGAGCCTTTCGACAACTGATTCTGTCGTTTGAATCGATAATTGACACGCTTTTCATCGTCGACGGGTTGTGTTCACGGCCACGACAGTGACAAGATCGAGCCATGCCCGAGCAACCGCCCATCGCACTCGACGACGTCTCCAAGGCGATCATCGAGCAACTCCAAGAGGACGGGCGTCGCTCGTACGCCGCCATCGGCAAAGCCGTCGGACTCTCGGAAGCGGCTGTCCGTCAACGAGTTCAGCGCCTGACGGACTCCGGGGTCATGCAGATCGTCGCGGTGACCGATCCGGTGCAGGTCGGATTCAAGCGGCAGGCCATGATCGGCATCAAGTGCACCGGCGACAGTTACGCACTGTCCGAGGAACTGTCGGCGATCGATGCGATCGACTACGTCGTCCTCACCGCAGGGTCGTTCGACGTCGTCGTGGAAGTGGTGTGCGAGGACGACGAACAACTCCTGCAGATCCTGAACAAGCAGATCAGAAGTCTCGACGGCGTCACCAGCACCGAAACCCTGGTCTATCTCAAACTCGTCAAGCAGCAATACAATTGGGGAACACGATGACACGAACGACAGCCGAACTCGACGCTTCCGCAGCCAAGCACCTGTGGGGCCACTTCACCCGCCACGGCGCAGGGGTCACTCCCCCGATCATCACCCGCGGGGAAGGCTCGACCATCTGGGATTCCAACGGAAAGAGCTACATCGACGGTCTGTCGGGGCTGTTCGTGGTCCAGGTGGGACACGGCCGTGAAGAACTGGCCGAGGCCGCAGCCAAGCAGGCCAAAGAACTGGCGTTCTTCCCACTGTGGTCGTATGTCACCGAACCGGCCATCGAACTTGCCGAGCGGCTCGCCGGTTACGCCCCCGGCGACCTGAACCGGGTCTTCTTCACCACCGGTGGCGGCGAGGCCGTCGAGAGCGCATGGAAGTTGGCCAAGCAGTACTTCAAGAAAGTCGGCAAGCCCGGTAAGCACAAGGTGATCTCGCGAGCGATCGCCTACCACGGCACCCCGCAGGGTGCGCTGGCCATCACCGGAATCCCCGCGCTCAAGGAACCGTTCGAGCCGCTGACGCCGGGCGCGTTCCGAGTGCCGAACACCAACATCTACCGCGCCCCCGCTCCCCTGGACACCGATCCGAAAGCGTTCGGAATCTGGGCCGCGGACCGCATCGCCGAGGCCATCGAGTTCGAGGGCCCCGATTCGGTGGCCGCGGTGTTCCTCGAGCCGGTTCAGAATGCCGGGGGTTGCTTTCCTCCCCCGCCCGGATACTTCGAGCGCGTCCGTGAAATCTGCGACCGCTACGACGTACTCCTGGTTTCGGACGAGGTGATCTGTGCGTTCGGCCGGATCGGATCGATGTTCGCGTGCAACGACTTCGGCTACGTACCGGACATCATCACCTGCGCCAAGGGATTGACCTCGGGCTACTCCCCCATCGGCGCAATGATCGCCTCCGACAAGCTCTTCGAGCCGTTCGACGACGGAACGTCGAGCTTCGCGCACGGGTACACCTTCGGCGGCCACCCCGTCTCCGCCGCCGTTGCCATGGCCAATCTCGACATCTTCGAACGCGAGGGCATCAACGCGCATGTCGCAGACAACGCCCCGGCGTTCCGTGCCACGCTGGAGAAACTGCACGACCTGCCGATCGTCGGCGATGTGCGCGGCGAGGGATTCTTCTACGGCATCGAGTTGGTCAAGGACAAGGCCACGAAGGAAACGTTCAGCGATGCCGAAGCAGAGCGCATCCTTCGCGGATTCCTGTCCACCGCACTGTTCGACGCCGGGCTGTACTGCCGGGCCGACGACCGCGGCGACCCGGTGGTTCAGCTGGCACCACCGCTGATCTGCGGTCAGAAGGAGTTCGACGAGATGGAGCAGATCCTGCGCAGCGTGCTGACGGAGGCGGGCAACCTGATCTGACCGGGCTCGCTACTGCCCGAGCCCCTCAGCGCCCGATGCGGTCGATCACCAGGGGCCTCGGCTGCGAGGCCGTGGCCCCTATCTCCCAACTGGATTCGAGTGCCTGCTGCGCATACTCGAAACGCTCGGGGGTGTCGGTGTACAGCGTCGCCAGTCGATCTCCAACACGCACCCGATCGCCGGGTTTGGCGTGCAGCCGCACGCCGGCCGCGCTCTGCACCGGCTCACCTTGTCGCTCGCGGCCCGCGCCCAGCCGCCAGGCCGCGAGCCCGACGCCCATTGCGTCCAACCCGGTGACGACGCCGTCGGCAGTGGCGGTGAAGTCCTGGCTCTCCCGGGCGACAGGTAGTGCGGCATCGGGATCGCCGCCCTGCGCGGCGATCATCGTTCGCCAGCGATCCATGGCAGAACCGTCGGCGAGCTTGTCGGCCGGATCGATGCCCTCGATCCCGGCTGCGGTGAGCATCGTGCGTGCCAGCGTGATGGTCAGCTCGACGATGTCGGCCGGGCCACCTCCGGCGAGAACCTCGACCGACTCCTCCACCTCGAGCGCGTTGCCCGCGGTGAGCCCGAGCGGGGTGTCCATCGCCGTCAGCACCGCCAGAGTCCGCACGCCCGCGTCGGTTCCGAGCTCGACCATCGCTGTGGCCAGTTCACGTGCGTCGTCGACGTTCTTCATGAACGCACCGGCACCGACCTTGACATCCAACACGAGCGCCCCGGTGCCCTCGGCGATCTTCTTGCTCATGATCGAGCTGGCGATCAGTGGGATCGACTCGACCGTTCCCGTCACGTCGCGCAGTGCGTAGAGCTTCTTGTCGGCCGGAGCCAGATCGGCACCGGCAGCGCACACGACAGCACCGATCGCCGGATCGGCCAGGATGCGATGCATCTCCTCACCGCTCAGATCCGCTCGCCATCCGGGGATGGACTCGAGCTTGTCGAGCGTTCCGCCGGTGTGTCCGAGTCCTCGACCCGACAGCTGCGGCACTGCCGCCCCGCAGGCGGCGACGAGCGGAGCCAGCGGCAGCGTGATCTTGTCTCCGACACCACCGGTCGAGTGCTTGTCGACGGTGGGCAGCGGCAGCGCCGAGAAGTCCATTCGGGTACCCGACGCGATCATCGCGTTCGTCCACGTACCGAGCTCGCGACGCGACAATCCACGCCACAGAACGGCCATCGCGAGAGCCGACATCTGTTCCGGCGCGACGGATCCGCGGGTGAACTCCGCAATCACCCATTCGATCTGTTCGTCGTCGAGAACGCGCCCGTCTCGCTTGGCGCTGATGATGGATACGGCGTCAGGCATGGTTGTTCACGCGTCCTTCGTCGAGGTTGTCGGGGCCGAAAGCATTCGGGAGCAACTCTGCCAGTCGAGCCGGTCCCGAGACGGTGTCGACGAGCAGACCCGGGCCGCCGAACTCGTACAGCAGCTGTCGGCATCGCCCGCACGGCATCAGAATTTCACGCCTGGAATCGCAGCAGGAAAAGGCGACGAGTCTGCCGCCGCCGGTCGAGTGCAGGTTGGACACCAACCCGCACTCCGCGCAGAGCCCCAAACCGTATGAGACATTTTCCACATTGCACCCGGTGACTATCCGATTGTCGTCCACCAGAGCCGCCGCACCGACCGGAAAGTTCGAGTACGGGGCGTAGGCACGGCCCATTGCCTCATGAGCATTGTCGCGCAACGTCTTCCAGTCGATTTCGTTCATGGTGAACCATCCAATCACGGTGTCTGAATTGATGCAGAGATCCGGTCCGATGAGCATTCATCAATTGGGAAGGCAAACCTAACACCGCATTTCGGCACCGTACGAACCTCGAGTCGAATTAGTTCCGTGTTTCGAATGGGTTTACAGTTTCCAGTAAGCGGCTAGTACAACCAGCACTAGGGCCGAATCGCGACAAATCGAGCCAGGCAAGACCGGCCACCGGGGCTCGATGCGTCCACCAACGACGTTGGAGGCATTGCACTCGATGAGTAGCACGACGGAAGTCGCTCCGGTCAAGGAGCGCAAGCGGTCTCTGTACCGCGGGGACCCGGGCATGTGGTCCTGGGTTCTGCACCGCATCACAGGCGTTCTGGTCTTTTTCTTTCTGTTCGTCCACGTTCTCGACACGGCGATGGTTCGGGTCAACCCCGAGACGTACGACGCCATCATCGAGACCTACAAGACCCCGCTCGTCGGCCTGATGGAAATCGGCCTCGTCGCGGCAGTGCTGTACCACGCGTTGAACGGCATCCGCGTGATGCTGATCGACTTCTGGTCCAAGGGACCGCAGTACCAGAAGCCGATGCTGTGGGCGATCGCAGTCATCTGGCTCGTCGTCATGATCCCCGGCGCGGGACGAATCTTCTACAACATGTTCACGGCGGGTGGTCACTGATGTCGACGCAGGGTCCCGAGGCCAAGGTCCTCGGCACGAACTACGACCGTCCGGCCAGCTTGGCCAACCCGCGTTCGCCGCGGCGGCAGAGCAAGGGCAACTTCGAGCTCTACGCATGGCTGTTCATGCGCTTCTCCGGCCTGGCACTCGTCGTACTCGTCTTGGGCCACATGTTCATCATGCTGATGCTCGACGACGGTGTGCACCGCATCAACTTCGCTTTCGTCGCCGGTCGTTGGGCCAGCCCGTTCTGGCAGTTCTGGGACCTGACGATGCTGTGGCTGGCGCAGCTGCACGGCGGCAACGGCCTGCGCACGATCATCGCGGACTACTCCCGCAAGGATTCGACGCGATTCTGGCTGACCACGCTGCTGGTGCTGTCGATGATCCTCATCATGGGCGTCGGCACGTACGTCATCTTCACGTTCGATCCCAACATCACGGCGAGCTAAGGACACTGACGCTTACATGCAGGAACATCGTTACGACGTACTGATCGTCGGCGCAGGCGGTGCCGGTATGCGTGCTGCGATCGAGGCCGGACCCCGTGCTCGCACAGCCGTACTGACCAAGCTCTACCCCACGCGCTCGCACACCGGCGCAGCCCAGGGTGGCATGTGTGCCGCCCTGGCCAATGTCGAGGAAGACAACTGGGAGTGGCACACGTTCGACACCGTCAAGGGCGGCGACTACCTCGCCGACCAGGACGCGGTGGAGATCATGGCCAAGGAAGCCATCGACGCGGTTCTCGACCTCGAGAAGATGGGCCTTCCTTTCAACCGGACACCCGAGGGCAAGATCGATCAGCGGCGCTTCGGTGGCCACACCCGCGATCACGGCAAAGCTCCCGTGCGTCGTGCGTGCTACGCGGCCGACCGCACCGGCCACATGATCCTGCAGACGCTCTACCAGAACTGCGTCAAGCACGACGTCGAGTTCTACAACGAGTTCTACGCACTGGATCTGTGTCTGACCGAGACCGACGACGGTCCCGTCGCGACCGGAATCATCGCCTACGAGCTGTCCACCGGTGAGCTGCATATCTTCCATGCGAAGTCGATCATCTTCGCCACCGGAGGCTCGGGCCGGATCTACAAGACCACCTCCAATGCCCACACCCTCACCGGTGACGGCATGAGCATCGTCTTCCGCAAGGGCCTTCCCTTGGAGGACATGGAATTCCACCAGTTCCACCCGACAGGTCTCGCAGGCCTGGGCATCCTCATCTCCGAGGCCGTGCGCGGTGAGGGCGGAATCCTGCGCAACGAGTCGGGTGAACGCTTCATGGAGCGCTACGCACCGACCATCAAGGACCTCGCGCCCCGCGACATCGTCGCGCGCTCGATGGTGCTCGAGGTGCTCGAAGGACGCGGTGGCGGCCCGAACAAGGACTACGTCTACATCGACGTCACGCACATCCCCGAGGAAGTTCTGGACGAGAAGCTCCCGGACATCATGGAGTTCTCTCGCACGTACCTCGGTGTCGACCCCGTCAAGGAGCCGGTGCCCGTCTACCCGACGTGCCACTACGTCATGGGCGGCATCCCCACGAAGATCCGCGGCGAGGTTCTGCGCAACAACGAGGACATCGTCCCCGGCCTCTACGCGGCCGGCGAATGTGCCTGCGTCTCCGTGCACGGAGCCAACCGTCTCGGCACCAACTCGCTGCTCGACATCAACGTCTTCGGACGTCGTGCCGGCATCGCGGCGGCCGAGTACGCGAACTCGGTCGACTTCACCCCGCTCCCCGAGGAGCCGGCGAAGATGGTGCAGGACTGGCTGGAGCTGATCCTCTCCGACCACGGACACGAGCGCGCAGCCGACATCCGTACCGAGATGCAGCAGTCGATGGACAACAACGCCTCGGTGTTCCGTACCGAGGAGCGCCTCGAGACGGCACTCAAGGACGTCCGCGCCCTAAAAGAGCGATACAACAAGATCACCGTCGAGGACAAGGGCAAGCGCTACAACAGCGACCTGCTCGAGGCCATCGAACTCGGCTTCCTGCTCGAAATGGCGGAGGTCACGGTCGTCGGTGCACTCAACCGGAAGGAATCGCGCGGCGGACACGCTCGCGAGGACTACCCCGAGCGCAACGACGCCGAGTACATGAAGCACACCATGGCCTACAAAGAGGGCGAAGGTCTGCTCACCGAGATCCGCTTGGATTACAAGCCGGTAATCCAAACCCGCTACGAGCCGATGGAGCGGAAGTACTGACATGAGCGCACCCACCCTGGACAAGAAGTCCAACGAGTCCGATCTGCCACCCGTCCCCGAGGGCGCGGTGATGGTCAACCTCAAGATCGCGCGCTTCAATCCCGAGAGCGGTGACGGTCAGCGCTGGGACACCTTCCAGGTCCCCACACTGGCCACGGACCGTCTGCTCAACCTGCTGCTGTACGTGAAGGGCTACCTGGACGGCACCCTGACGTTCCGTCGTTCGTGCGCACACGGTGTCTGCGGCAGCGACGCGATGCGGATCAACGGTGTCAACCGTCTCGCCTGCAAGGTGCTCATGCGCGACATGCTCCCCAAGGACTCGTCGAAGACGCTGAACATCACCATCGAGCCCATCAAGGGTCTGCCGGTGGAGAAGGACCTCATCGTCGACATGGAACCCTTCTTCGACGCGTTCCGCGCCGTGAAGCCGTTCTTGATGACGACCGGCAACGAGCCGACCCGAGAGCGGATCCAGTCCGCTGCGGACCGCGCCCGATTCGACGACACCACCAAGTGCATCCTGTGCGCGTGCTGCACCACCTCGTGCCCCGTGTTCTGGAGCGACGGCAGCTACTTCGGTCCGGCCGCCATCGTCAACGCACACCGGTTCATCTTCGACAGCCGTGACGAGGGTGCAACCGAGCGTCTGGATATCCTCAACGACGTCGAGGGTGTGTGGCGTTGCCGCACCACCTTCAACTGCACCGACGCATGCCCTCGCGGCATCCAGGTGACCAAGGCGATCCAGGAAGTCAAGCGAGCGTTGCTCTTCGCACGCTGACAACTCCCCCCGCAGTCGAAAGGCCCCTTCGCACACGCGAAGGGGCCTTTCGACGTTCTACGTCAGACGAACGCGCCGAAGCCGGTCACTCCGCGGCCAACGATCAGATTGTTGATCTGCGCGGTTCCCTCGTAGGAGTACAGGGCCTCGGCATCGGCGAAGAATCTGATGACGTCGTGCTCGATCAGAATTCCGTTGCCGCCCAGGATCTCTCGGGCCCAACCCACCGTCTCGCGCAGCCGCGTCGTACAGAACGTCTTCGCGAGCGCCGCATGCTCGTCTTGGTGGACGCCGTTGTCCTGCAACTGAGCGACACGAATCGCCATCCCGAGCGCGGCGGTGATGTTCGCCGTCATGCGGGCGATCAGGTCGGAGATCAGCTGGAACGAGGCGATCGGAGATCCGAACTGTTCGCGTTCGCGCGCATACGCCACGGCCCGCTCGTACGCGCCCATCATCACGCCCACGGCTTGAAACGCCACTCCCCCGCGCGTCAGCCGAAGCACCTTCGCAGTGTCGGCGAACGAGTTGGCCTCGGCAAGCTTGTTGCCGACCGGGACTCGGCAGTTCTCCAGATGGATGTCGGCGTTCTCCACCGCGCGGAGCGAGTACTTGCCCTCGATCTTCTCGGCCCGGAACCCCTCGAATCCTTGCTCCACGACGAAGCCCTTGACCTCGCCGTCGGCCTCGTCCTTGGCGAACACGATGGTTAGATCGGCGAAGGTGGCGTTGCCGATCCACCGCTTGCTGCCGTTGAGGATCCAGTGATCACCGTCGAGGCGGGCAGTGGTCTCCAGCCCGCCTGCGACATCGGAGCCACCGTGCGGTTCGGACAGGCCGAACGCGCCGATCTTCTCCATTCGACGCATGGCAGGCAACCACCGTTCGCGCTGCTCCTCGGAGCCGAGAATCGAGATACTGCTCATCGCCAGCGAACTGTGCACGCTGAACATCGTTCCCGTCGACGGATCGACCCGCGCGAACTCCATTTCGAGCCAGCCGGTGAGCAGTTTGCGTGAGGCCTTGCGGTCCTCGAATGCGTAACCGAGACCGGCGATTTCGAGTTCGGCGATCTTCGGCATCAGGTGCACCGGAGAGGTGGCCTTCTCCCAGAATTCGTTCGCCCTCGGCGCGACCTCGTCCTGCAGGAACCGACGGGTACGCAGGACCACCTCGATCTCGGCGTCGTCGAGCATGCTCTGATATCCGAAGAAATCGGATTCGAGATAGTCCGGCGACAGTGGTCCGAGGGGCTCGTGCTCGCTCATGTTCGGCTCCTTCGTCTGGCACCTCCATCGGGCACCGCTATCGATCTTCTACCCGCCACGCGCGATTCTCACGCATGGGCCCGCGGTCGCCGACCGGTCAGCGACGCAGTTCGTCGGAGAGGGTCTCCAGTTCGTCGCCGCCCGCCATTTCCTTGGTGAGATCGTCGAGGGAGATGTCGTCGTGCGCGCAGTCCAGCGTCTGACGTCCGCGATCGAGGAGGACGAAGTGGTCTCCGACCATGTACGCGTGGTGAGGATTGTGGGTGATGAACACGACGCCGAAGCCCTTCTCCCTGGCCGCGGAGATGTATCGGAGAACCATGCCGGATTGCTTGACGCCGAGAGCGGCGGTCGGCTCATCGAGAATGAGCACTCGCGCACCGAAGAAGATGGCGCGAGCGATGGCCACGCACTGACGTTGACCGCCGGACAGTGAGCCGATGGGGGCATCGACGTCGGGCAGATCGATACCCATCTTGCGCAGTTCGTCGATGGTTCTCGCGCGCATGGCGTGGGTGTCCAGGGTCTTGAAAATCTTGCCCCTGCGCAGCTCCTGGCCGAGAAAGAAGTTGCGCCACACCGGCATCAAGGAAACGACCGCGAGGTCCTGATAGACCGTCGATATGCCCTGTTCCACGGCCTGCTTCGGCGAGCCGAACGTTGTCGCCTTGCCGTCGACGAGCAGTTCCCCCTCCGACTGGCCATGCAGACCGGACATGATCTTGATCAGAGTGGACTTGCCTGCGCCGTTGTCACCGAGCACGCAGGTGACCTCACCGGCACCGACACGCAGGTCTATCCCGTGCAGCGCGATGATGTTGCCGTAGCTCTTACCGACGCCTTTGAGCTCGATCAGGGGCGTGTTCGCGGAAGACGTCATGGTCACCTTTTCGCCGCGTAGTTGCGGAAGGAGCTGTTCGCGATCACTGCGAACAGCAGCATCGCGCCGAGGAAGAACTTGAACCAGTCCGGGTTCCAGCCTGCGTACACGATGCCCTGATTGGTCATGCCGAAGATGAACGCACCGATGAACGCACCGACAGCCGTACCGTATCCACCGGTGAGCAGGCAGCCGCCGATGACGGCGGCGATGATGTAGAGGAATTCGTTGCCCACGCCTTGGCCGGACTGCACGGTGTCGAAGGCGAACAGCAGGTGCATGCCGACGAACCAGGCGCAGAAGCCGACGAACATGAACAGGCCGATCTTGACCCTCGTGACCGGGACGCCGACGGCACGCGCCGATTCCTGGTTGCCGCCGACGGCGAAGATCCAGTTGCCGACCCGGGTCTTCATCAGCACCCAGGTTGCGGCGAGCGTGAACACGATCCACCACACGACGGTGATGCGGACCGAGACCCCCAGCAGCGAGAACGAGGACGAGAAGAAGGCCTTGGCCGAGTCGAATCCCTCCATGTCCGAGATGGACGGAGTGGCGACCTGGCCGGTGACGAGTTTGGTGACGGCGAGATTGACGCCGGTGAGCATCAGAAACGACGCCAACGTGATCAGAAACGACGGAATCTTGGTCGTCATCACCAGGTATCCGTTGAGGAAACCGACCGCCAGTGCCAGTACCAGCGCCAGCGCCGAGCCTGTCCACACGTTGAGGTGCAGGTTGTAGGCCAGCATGGAGGCCATGATCGACGAGAACGTCACCGCGACTCCGGTGGAGAGGTCGAATTCTCCGCCGATCATCAACAGCGAGACCCCGATCGCCATGATGCCGATGGTCGAGGATGCGTACAGCACGGTCGCGAGAGCCTCGGGTGATCGAAACGGTGGTGCCACGATGCAGAAGAAGACGAAGATGGCGACCGCACCGAACAGGGCACCGATCTCCGGGCGAATCAGCAACCGCTGCAACGGTTTCTGCTTCTTGATCCGCTCATCGGTGATCACGGTGTGTTCGGACAGAGCCGGATCGGCCTGTGTGGACATGCTCTTCCTTCCGCGCCGAAGCGACGCACTCAGCGTGTGCCGTTGCGGGCGTACTCGGCGACCGCGTCGATGTTGGTCGAGTCGATGAACGCGGGCCCGGTCAGCACCGGGGTTCCGCCGCCGATCGTGTTGCCGTTGTTGAGGTAGAGCCACAGCGAGTCGACGGCCAGGTAACCCTGCAGGTAGGGCTGCTGATCGATGGCCCACGCCACGTCGCCCGACTCGATCGCGTCGACGAGTGCGGCGTTGGTGTCGAACGTGACGATCGTGGCGTCGCTGCCCGCGTTGTTCTTCGACTGCACCGCAGTCAGCGCGATCGGAGCGGCGAGGGCAATGACGTGGTCGATGGTCGGATCCTGCTGCAGCTTGGCGGTGATGGTCGACTCGACGGACGGCATGTCCTTGCTGTTGACGTTCAGGATCTCGGTGGTACCTCCGAAGCCCTGCGTCACGCCGGCACAGCGAGCCTCGAGGGCAACCGCCCCCTGCTCCTGGATGATGCACAGAGTCTTGCGGGCACCGTCATCGGTGAGCCGCGCACCCGCGGCCTCGCCGGCGATGGTCTCGTCCTGGCCGAAGTACTGCTGGACTCCCATGTCCTTCCAGGACTCGTAACCGGAATTGAACGCGACGACCGGTATGCCCGCGGCGGTCGCTACCTCGACGGCGGGGGCCATCGCGTCGGGTTTGGCCAACGTGACCGCGATACCGTCGACCTTCGAGTCGATCGCACTCTGGACGAGGTTGGCCTGGTTGGGCGCTTCGGGATCTGCGGAGTAGCGCAGTTCGATGTTGTCCTTGGCCGCGGCGGCCTCGGCACCCTTTCGAACCAGATCCCAGAAGGTGTCGCCGGGAACCTCGTGCGTGATCATCGCGATCGTCGCCGACGGAGTGTTTGCCACTCCCGCGTTGCTTCCGTCGTCGGACGATCGAGGAGCACCACCGGTGCTCGAACAGGCAGCGACCGTCAGTGCTGCGACCGCACAGATCGCGCCGACCGCGATCGGTCCGCGCCTTTGCCGAACCCTCATTGCATTTCCTCTCGAACAGCCGACAAGTATTCGGAGCAGCACGGGACCTCGGACGACATGAGAGAACTCTCATCTCCGATTCACGTAGCCACAATCCGCCGTCGTCAGACTCGACCGTGTGCGAACCATCATCGTCTCGGCCCTGGGTCTGCTCACGCTCGGCGTGCTCGTCGTGGCATTGCTGACGACTCGATCGACGGGCGAGCAGACCCCGTTGCCCGCACCCATAGTCGCACCCGCCGCACCCGTGCAATCCGCCCCGGGTACTCCGCAACCCGTTCCCGGTGCACCACAGCCGGGCGAGCCCGCGCCCAGCACCGCGCCGACCGCCGCGCCACAGCCGGTGGCACCGGACGGATTCGTGCCCCCGCCGCCGCTGCCGCCTGCCGACTGGGACGATGACTTCGACGACGACTGGGATGACGATGACGACGACTGATCCTGCTGCAAGACCGACCACGTGATGCGGACGCGACTGCTTGCCCTACGCCCGACGAGCGCCAGGAGCCGCATCTTCTCGTGGGTCCTGTTGCTGGTGTTGGCGTCTCTGGCGGCCGTCACCGTCACCACCTGGCTGCTCATGATCCGCGCCACCGACAACCGCATGCGCGAATCGCTGCGCACCGAGATCGCCGAGTTCACCACCCTCACCGACGCAGGCGTCGATCCCGGAACCGGCGCACCGTTCGACGACATCAACGACGTGCTCCGCGTGGTGATCACCTACAACCTCGCCCGCCCCAACGAGAAGTTCCTGGGCTACGTGGACGGCGTGTTCGCCGTGCAGAGCAGGCAGCAGGCACCGGTGCGACTGTCCGACGACAACGGCTTCACCGCCGAAGTCGGGACCGTCACCGCGCCCGTTGAGGGTTCGTACTCGAGCGCCGCAGGTGAAGTGGTGTACCTCGCGGTGCCGGTCTCGCTGGCGGGCGACCCGGTGACCGGGGTCGTGGTCGCCGCGTACTTCGCAGATCAGGAACGCGCCTCCGCCGACGAGACCGCGACCTTGATGCTCGTCGTCGGCGGCGTCACCTCGGTGCTGGCGGCAGTGGGGGCGTGGTTGGTCGCGGGCCGCATCATGTCGCCGATCAGACACATCACCGCAACCGCCAGAACGATCACCGAGACCGACCTGTCCGGCCGAATCACCGACGCCAGAACAACGGGTCGAGGCGACGACATCGGAGCCCTGATCGACACACTGAACTCGATGCTCGATCGGATCGAGTCCGGCGCGGCCAGTCAACGCCGATTTCTCGACGACGCGGGCCACGAACTCCGCACTCCCATCACCATCGTCCGCGGCCATCTCGACGTGCTCGACCACGACGACCCCGTCGACGTGCGCGATACCGTCGCGCTCGTCGACGACGAACTCGATCGGATGAACCGGCTCGTCGCGGACCTGTTGCTGCTCACCCGAGCCGACCAGACGAGCTTCGTCAACCCCGTCGTCACCGATGTCGACGCGCTCACCCGAAGCGTGTTCGACAAGGTGACCTCCCTCGCCGACCGGGAATGGGTGCTCGAGGCCAGCGCGACCGTCCACGCGCCGCTCGACGCACAACGGCTGACCCAGGCGCTGCTGGCGTTGGCGGACAACGCAACCCACCACACGATGCCCGGCAGTCGTGTCGGCATCGGATCCCAACTGTCCGACGGTGACATCCGGTTCTGGGTCACCGACTCGGGCCCGGGAATCGCGCGCGACGAGCAGGAACGAATCTTCGAGCGCTTCGCCCGCGGTCGCAACGGAACCAGACGCACCGAGGGCGCGGGGCTCGGGTTGTCCATCGTCACCGCCATCGCACAGGCCCACCGCGGACGGGTGAGTGTCGGCAGCGCACCGGGGCACGGTGCCACGTTCACCATCACGATCCCACTGACCGATTCCGTTCCCTCGCAGAAAGATCGACCATGGCCCGCATCCTGATCGCCGAAGACGAACCCCGCATCGCCTCGTTCGTCCAGAAGGGGCTCCGAGCGAGCGGCTTCAGCACGACCACCGTCTCCGACGGTAGATCCGCTTACGAACACGCCCGCAGCGGTGACTTCGATCTGGTGGTACTCGACATCGGTCTGCCGAACATGGACGGCTTCGAGGTACTGCAGCGACTGCGCGGAGAGCAATGCGAGATACCGGTGATCGTGTTGACTGCCCGCGACAGCGTCCACGACGTGGTGTCCGGTCTCGAGACCGGCGCCGACGACTACATGGCCAAACCGTTCCGGTTCGAGGAACTGCTGGCGCGCATCCGAGTTCGCCTGGGCACCAAGAGAACCGTCGACACCACTCAGCTCACCGTCGCCGACCTCACCCTGGACCTGCGTACTCGACGAGCTGTGGCGGGAGACCGCACTGTCGACCTGTCGGCCCGTGAGTTCGCCCTCGCCGAGACCTTCATGCGCCACCCGGGCCAGGTCCTCTCGCGAGAGCAACTCCTGTCGCAGGTGTGGGGCTACGACTTCGACCCGGGCTCCAACGTCGTCGACGTCTACGTCCGCTACCTCCGGGCGAAATTCGGTGCCACACGAATCGAGACCGTCCGCGGAATGGGGTACCGACTGTCCGAGACATGAATGGCGTCGGCCGGTGCCGACGCCACTGCTCGAGTCTCAGTCGTCCCGGTCGTTGTCGTCGTCCTGATCGTCGTCGTTGTCGTCGTTGCGATCGTCCAGATCGTCCCGGTCATCGTCGCGGTCGTCCCAGTCGTCGTTGCGATCGTCCAGGTCATCGTTGCGATCGTCCCAGTCGTCGTTATAACGGTCGTCCAGGTCGTCGTTGCGATCGTCCCAGTCGTCCCAGTCGTCGTCGTAACGGTCGTCCGAGATTCGGGTCGTTGCGGGCTGCTGGGGCGCTGCCGGCGGGTTCGAGGCCGAATCTGCCTCCGACAGAGGCTGTTCCACCGAGATCGACGACGGCCGCTGCTGGGCGGGGCCGTCGTCGGCGATCGCGAGTGCGCCGACGCTTCCGAGGGTGACGACAACGGCTGCTGCACCGACGATCATGAACTTTGCCGGCATTCTCATGACTGCTCCTTCGATTCGAGTTCTGTGGGCCACCGTTTCGGTGATGACCTAACGATCGCTGTCGAACGTGAGAACCGAAGGAAGACAACATGAGCGAGTTCTCATTCTGGTGGCGGGTGCGGGCCGCTGCGCGAGGGCCTGCATTCGGTCGTCGCCGCTGGCGATGTCGGGACGAGGATCGGAGTGGTCGTTCGGGCGACGCGCGCCGGTGGGTCGCCACGTCGACCGACCCCCGAGCGCCTATGGTGATTCGCGATGAAAAGGATTCGAGTGTGGTTGGCCGCGTCGGCAGTGTCGATGATTCTCGTCGGCTTCGGCTGTGGACCGGCTCTGGCACAACCTGCCGCCGAGCCACCGGTGGTGACGACGACACCGCCGTTCACGACGCCCGACACCGACAGCTGCCCCTTCGCCGCATCACCGCCCCCTGCGATCGACCTGTCCGAGGTACCGGCCCCTGGAAGCACTGCCCCGCAACCACTCCCGATTCCCGCCGAGGCCGTCGGCGGGGATCGGCTCGCCGAGTGTGGAGCGGTACTGCCGGACGGGGCTCCCCCGTTGCCCGCGGACATCTCGGCCACCGGGTTCGTGGTGGCCGACATGGACTCGGGCTCCGTTCTGGTCGCCAAGGATCCGCACGGGCGGCATCGGCCGGCGAGCACGATCAAGGTGCTGCTCGCACTCGTTGCCCTCGACGAGCTGAACCTGGATACCCAGATCACCGCGACCGCGGAGGACGCCGATGCAGAGGGCAGTGCCGTCGGCATCGGCGAGAACGGTGTGTACACCAATCTCCAATTGATGCAGGGACTGGTGATGGCATCGGGAAACGATGCGGCGCATGCGTTGTCCAGGCAGCTGGGCGGTGACTCCGCCACCGTGGACAAGATGAATGCCAAGGCCGCAGAACTGGGTGCGCTCGATACGCGCACCGCCACGCCGTCGGGTCTCGACGGTCCCGGCATGGCGAGCTCTGCCTACGATCTGGCGTTGATCTACCGCGCGGCCATGCGTGATCCGACTTTTGCGCAACTGATTTCGACCGAGACGGTTCAGTTCCCCGGCTACCCGAAGGATCCCACGATCCCGGACGACCAGGACCGGCCCGGGTTCACCCTCTCCAACGACAATCAGTTGCTCTACAACTACGAGGGCGCACTCGGCGGCAAGACCGGGTACACCGACGATGCGCGCCAGACGTTCGTCGCAGGAGCAGAGCGGGGCGGTCGACGCCTCGTCGTGACGATCATGAAGGGAGACGTGCTGCCGATCCGGCCGTGGGAGCAAGCGGCCCGCCTGTTGGACTACGGGTTCGCTCTCGATTCGAGCCGCGGCGTCGGCGAGCTCGTGGAGCCGCAGTCGACGTCCGCGGTGACGAGCACCCGAGCGCCCGAGGCAACGCCGACTCTCGCCCAGCCACCGGCATCGGGGTCGAGCTCCCGCCAGTCCGAGATGCAGGCTCAGGGCGACACCGTCGTTCGCATCGCGATCGGTGTCCTCGGGTCGATCGTGGTGATCGGGCTGTTGTGGGGCGCTCGGCGTCTGTCGCGCAACCGCTGATCAGCGACGCCGGTTGCGCAGTCCCGCGAAACCGAGAGCTGCGAGGGCACCGGCACCCACCAGAGCCAGACCGCCCGTGACGCCCGGCCCCTCACTGACCTCGACCCTCGTGTTGATCACCGCCGGCTCCGGGGCCGGAACGTGGGCTTCGGCCAAGCTTTCTCGAGTCGTCGCGGCGAACGACGTGGAGAACAACACGAGACGCGACGTCGTGAACACGAACACCAGCAGACCGATGATCGGTCCGAAGACCACGCCCGCAGGACCGCTCGTCACCGAAGCCAGGTAAAGGGCACCGAGCTGCTTGAAGATCTCGAATCCGACGGCAGCGAGCAGCGCACCTTTGGCTGCGCTGCGCCACGACACCGGCTCGCGCGGCAGCCTCGAGATCACCCAGGTGAACAACGCCCAGGTACCCGCCAGCGCAAGTAGAACGGAGAACACGCGCAGTGCGACGCCCACTCCCGGAACGGAATCGAGATTGGCCCACTCGAGAATGCTGCGCATCAGGCCACCTCCGGCGAGTGCCGACAACGCCAACGACAGCACCAGTGCGGTCCCCAGCCCGAGCAGCGCGGCGAAATCCTTGGCCTTGGTGGCCAGAAAGCCACCCTGCTCGTGCTGGCTCTCCCACATGGCGGTCAGTGCTTCACGCAGGTTGGCGATCCAACCGAGACCCGCATACAACGCACCGAGCAGACCGATGATGCCGACGCTCGTCCGAGACTCGATGGCCGTCTGGATCAGCGAGTTGATCGTCTCGCCGAAGCTGCCCGGCACGTTCTCGGCAATCTGCGACTGTATCTCGGCAAGCCACTCGGGCTGATTCACCAGCACGAACCCGGCGATCGCGAATGCGACCATCAGCAGCGGGAACAGGGCCAGCACACTGAAGTACGTCATGCCGGCCGCGTAGTAGTCGCCCTTCTGACCCTGGTACCGCTGCGCAGCGACAACAGTGTGATCGAGCCACGGCCACCGGTTGCGCCGGTCGTCGAGGATCGCCTTGAAATCTGGCATGGCACTCGCCTTCTCGCTGTTGTCGGCTGCTGTCGGATGGTGTCGCCGCATCGCAGCACAGCGAAACCCGGTGTGTCGAAAATGCTATGCGCCAGGCGGCAAGAAACCCACCCGGTCGTACACCTGAGCAAGCGTTCGACTCGCCACTTCCCTGGCTCGATGCGCACCGGACGCGAGGATGCGGTCGAGTTCGGCCACATCGGCCATGAACCCGTCCATCCGCTCCCGCAGCGGAACGACGAACTCGGTCAGAACGTCGGCGGTGTCGGATTTGAGGTCGCCGTAGCCCTTGCCCGCGTACCCGGCAACGAGATCGTCGATACTCACGCCCGACAGCGCGGACTGAATCACCAATAGATTGCTGACGCCCGCTTTGTTCTCCGGATCGAACACGATGTCGCGTTCGTTGTCCGTCACTGCCGACCGAATCTTCTTGGCCGACACCTTCGGATCGTCGAGAATGTTGACGATGCCCGCCGGATTCGACGAGGACTTGCTCATCTTCGCGGTGGGATCCTGTAGATCGAAGATCTTCGCGGTGCCCTTGATGATGTGCGCATCGGGCACGACGAACGTCTTCTTGAATCGCGTGTTGAAACGCTGCGCCAGATCGCGCGTCAGCTCCAGGTGTTGCCGCTGATCCTCGCCCACGGGCACCAGATTCGGCCGATAGAGAAGAATGTCCGCGGCCTGCAGAATCGGGTAGGTGAACAGCCCGACGCTGGTGTGATCGCGACCCTGCTTGGCGGACTTGTCCTTGAACTGCGTCATCCTCGCTGCTTCGCCGAATCCGGTGATGCAGTTCAGAACCCACGCCAGCTGCGCATGCTCGGGCACCTGACTCTGCACGAACAGCGTCGACTTCTCCGGATCGATCCCTACCGCGAGCAACTGCGCCGCGGCCACCCGGGTGCGGCGGCGAAGCTCCTTGGGATCCTGCGGAACGGTGATCGCATGTAGGTCCGGAATGAAATAGAACGCGTCGAACTCGTCCTGCAACTCCACCCAGTTCCGCACCGCACCCAGGTAGTTACCGAGATGGAACGAATCCGCAGTCGGTTGGATGCCGGAGAGCACCCTCCGACGCGGACCTTGCGGAGTGTCGATGGAGTCGGAGGAAGACATACGGCAATCTTTTCACGACCCCATCGACGCCAACTCCCTGCCTAGCCAACACGGGTCACTCCGCAGGCTCCGCTCCGGAACACAAATCACTCCGCAGGCTCCGCTCTAGCGGTAGCGCACTGTCACCGGAGCATGATCGGACCATCGCTGGTCGTACGCCTCGGCCCGCTCGGTGATCGCTTCCTTGGCGCGCTCGGCCAGATCGCTCGTGGCCAACTGATAGTCGATCCGCCACCCTGCGTCGTTGTCGAAGGCCTTGCCGCGGTAGGACCACCAGCTGTACGGACCTTCGACGCCCGGGTGCAGAGCCCGTACGACGTCGGTCCACGGTGCCTTCTCGGCGAGCAACCGCGCCAACCACTCGCGTTCCTCGGGCAGGAAGCCGGAGTTCTTGCGGTTGGTCTTCCATGCCTTGAGATCGGCCTCGGTGTGGGCGATGTTCCAATCGCCGCACACCACCACGTCCCGATCGTCGGACTTCGCGGCCTTGGCCGTCTTGGCCAGATACTTCGCGAACGCCGCCATGAAGCGTTCCTTCTCGTCCTGGCGTTCGGTACCCACCTCGCCCGACGGCAGATACAGGCTCGCCACGGTGACATCGCCGAAGTCGCCTTCGATGTAGCGACCCACATCGGCGAATTCGGCGGAACCGATGCCGGTGCGAATCGCATCGGGAGCCGCCTTCGACAGCAGGGCTACCCCGTTGCGTCCCTTCGCGGACGGCTCGGCCGAGGCCAGGTGCCAGCCCGCATCGAGGGCCGGGGCCAACGCCTTGGTCAGTTCCCCGTCGTTGGCGCGGGTTTCCTGCAGGCAGATGACGTCGGCATCGGTGGCCTCGAGCCATGGCAGCATGCCCTTGCGAACAGCTGCGCGAATTCCGTTGACGTTGACAGTGGAAACAGTGATCGGCACGCCGACGACGGTAGCCGAGCCCACCGACAGTCGGCTGCTCGCCTTCCGTCGGCGGCACCTCCGGCGAGGTTGCTAAGGATGCCTCGGCTTGGCCCCGGGCTTGGGGGCGGTGACCGCCGATGTCACCTCCGGCGAGGTAGTCGGTTCTCGATCGATGCGTCGGTAGACGAGGTGCTGCTGGGCGTAGGTCCAGATGTTGTTGCTCACCCAGTACAGCAACACCGCAACCGGAAGTACCGGCCCACCGACGAGCACGCCTGCCGGGAACACCCAGAGCACGAGCTTGTTCATGATCGCGGTCTGCGGGTTTGCCAGCGCCGCTGCGTCCTGCCGAGCGACGGACGCCCGCGAGTTCAGATGCGTGGCCACCGCAGCGACGATCATCAACGGGACCGCGACGAGCGCGATGCTCAACACCGACGGCACTCCCCCGAACGGGCCGAATGCCTCCAGAACCACGCGCGAGCTGTTCATAGCAGCAGAGATCGGCGCACCGAACAGCCGCGCGTCGAGAAAGGACTGCACATCGGCGGCGCTGAAGACGTAGTTCGCGGTGTTCGCATTTTCCTGCGCCGTCATACCGAGATGACCGAATCCGGTGCCGGTACGGTTGAACGAGCGAAGCACGTGCAGCAGGCCGATGAACACCGGGCCCTGCGCCAGCAGGGGCAGGCACCCCATCAAGGGGTTGAAACCGTGTTCCTGCTGCAACTTCCGCATTTCGGTTGCCTGTCGAGCACGGTCCCCGGAGTACTTCTTCTGCACGGCCTTGATCTGTGGTTGGAGCCTCTTCATCGCGAGCTGGGAACGAATCTGACTGACGAACGGCTTGATCAACACCGCACGAAGCGTGAAGACCAGAAATATCACGGCCAACGCCCAGGCGAAGCCGTTGTCGGGGCCGAGCACGGACCCGAAGACTCTGTGCCAGAACCACAGCACCGCGGAGACGGGATAGTAGACGACATCGAGCATGGTGGAGCACCTCACTGTGAGAGAAGTCGGTCGGTTGGCGTCTCGACCGGATCTCGCAGTGGCTCAGGAGAACTGGAGCCACCGGTCCGGTCCGTGGACCGAACCGGGTGCTCTGGGCATGGGGCGACCGGGCGCATCGGGTTGCTGTTGCCTGCGGAACGATCCCCGAAGCCGCCGCCCGTCCGCGCCTGCGGCGCACAACGACAGCGGTGCGATCACGGCGAGGTCGCACCGCGCACCGAGGACGACCAGGGACGCCGCGACCAGCGCACCGAACATCGCTATCTGTGCGGCGGGTTGTGCGTCGACGACGGCGAAGACGACTAGCAGGACGGCGAGGACGCCGACCAGCGTCCCGGCGTAGCGTCGAATCGCCAGGTGAAGGGTTCGAGAATCGAGCATCTTGAGTTCCTTGGGACAGCCTCGCGGACAACGGATTGCGAAGGCGTGGGGGAACTGTCGAGCTACAGCGCCCCCACCAGTGCACCGGGTGCTCGTGGCTGTGGGCGGCCCGGAGCATCCGGGCGATGTTGACGCCGGAAAGAGCCTCGCAGATGGCGTTCTTCTGCGGCGGGGCCGACGTTCGGCAGCAGGCGCAGCAGTGCCGGAACATCGACACGGTGCGCGAGCAGCATCAGCGTTGCCAGCGCCGCGACGAGAATCAGGGCCACGTCTGCGGTTGCGGTCGGCATCGTCAGGTACAGCGTCACGAGGAGCAGCGAGGTGACGACCATGCGCTGGTATCTCATCCCGCACCTCCCTGGTGTGCCACCGAACCCGAGTCGTTGCTCAGGGTACAGATACCGAAGGGTCCGTGCACAGGTGCCAGGTATCCCCGACGAACACCGGACCTCGGGCTTGCACGCAGGGACGAACGTAGTCGGGCAGTCGCTCGAGCTCCGCGTCGGCGTCGGACGACAACCCACCGACGTAGGACGTATCGATGCGTCCGGTCTGCTCGAAGCGATCGACGTTGTGCCGTGCGATGTACGCATCCGGATTCAGAGCCGCCAGCGTGAGCACGGTCAGAACCGCACCGACGCCCACGGCTCTCGGTAGCCAGCGCCCCGACATCCGCGCGCCCGAGATCAGAAGCAGTACGAACACCGATCCCAGCCACCACTCGACGGCCGTGACGAACAATCTGAGCGTCGTGTAGCCGTACTGCTGCTCGTACAACGACATTCGATGCAGGGCCGACGCAACGATCACCAACGACAGCAGGCACAGCGCTCCGAGCAACGCCCGCAATGCGATTCGATCTCCTCTGCGGTTTCGCGGAGCCTTGGCGACCGTCACCGCAATGACGAACAGTGTCAGTACCGTCACTGCCAGCAACTGCCAGAAGCCCTGCCGGGCGTACTCGGCATTGGTCAGCCCCTCCGTGGTCGCCACATGCCCCTGCCCGCCGAACAGCGTCGGAACCTGGAACCCGACGAACACGACGAACAACGCCACCACCGCCCCGAGCGGAATCATCCACTCCCACAACTGCACCGATCGACGCGGCGACGGAGCGAGGCGATCGAATCGAGGCGGATGCAGCGCGACGTAGCAGACCGCGAGCGCACCTGCTGCAGTGAGCACGAAGACGAGAATGCGTCCGAAGATGGACGCGGCATCGAACTCGGGCGTCACCGCGCCCAGTGCATCCGAGAAGCGCTTGTCGGCCGCACCGAACAACGCTGCGAACACGGCGACGAGTGCGATCGTGACAACGGCGACCATGCCGGCCCGCACCGGCCGCGGCCCCTCCAGGTCGATCGAACCGGCTCCGCGTCGGATCCACCGAGCAACCCGCACCGGCAGCAACACCGGCAGGAGACCGCCGAGTGCAATTCCCGTCCACGTCCAGGCACGGGAGAGCACCACCACTGCGACCACGATGGCCAGCGTCGTCGACATCGTCACGATCCACTCGGCCGCGCGCAGTGCCGACACGCTCGCCAAGGCCAGCGCTCCTGCCACGCCGACCCATTCCCACCGCGAGAGCCTGCCGCGGCGGACCGCGAGCACGACTACGACGAAGGCCACGGCAGTGACCAGTACACCGAACGTGTTGTCCACCAACGTCGCTGCTCCGACCAGTCCGGCGAGAGCCGACCCGAGGAGTGCCGCGCGCGGGGGCTGCGAATACCGCAGCACCGGCCAGGTGCGCGGCCCCCAGACGGAGCGCACGTGCTTCGATCTCGGCTGAATCGGAATGTCGATCGTGCTCATAACACTTCCTTGTTGTGTGTTTCGGGCATGGAAGGTCGGCGGCTGCAGTCCGGAGACGAGCAGTCGCGGTTCGGGTGGATCGGGAAAGTCAGTGCTCGGGGATGGCCACTCTGATGTGGCAGCCGAATTCGGTGTCGAGAACTTCGATGGTTCCGCCGTGCAGCTCGGTGGCCCAGCGGGCGATGCCGAGGCCGAGACCTGTTCCGCCGTCGGTGGATCCGCCGCGGGTGAATCGGTCGAACACCGCATGGCGATCGGCGAGGGCGATGCCCGGCCCCTGGTCTACGACGTCGAATGCATAGGCTCCGCCGATTCGGTGAGCCCGCAGCGTCACAGTGCTCGAATGGGGGGAATGCCGCACAGCGTTGTCGACGAGGTTGGTGATCACCTGTGTCATGCGAGATCGGTCGGCCACGACCGTCGAATCTCCGGGCGAGACGACGATCGACACTCGTCCTCGGTGAACGGAGGTCGCGTCCTCGAGGAATTGCTGCACCGCAAACTCCTCCGGGGCAATGGTGAGCACACCGCCCTCCACCCGAGACAGGTCGAGCAGTTCGCTGACCAGATCTCCGAGTCGTTCGGTTTGACGCAGCGCCACCGACAGCGTTGCGGGATTCGCGTCGGTCACCCCGTCGACCATGTTCTCGAGCACGGCACGCAGCGCAGCGATAGGCGTCTTCAACTCGTGCGAGACGTTGCCGATCAGTTCGCGGCGGTACTTCTCGGCAGCTTCCAGGTCACTCGCCATGGTGTTGAACGCCGTGGCGAGCTCACCCACCTCGTCCCTCGACGTGGCTCGCACTCGTGTCGAATAGTCCCCTCGCGCCATCGCTTTGGCGGCCGAGGTCATCTCGCGCAGCGGCGACGTCATCCCGTGGGCGACGAACTGTGTCACGGCCAAGGACACGACGAGAGCTGCGAGCAGGGTGTAGCGAAATTGCCAGCCCGCCCCGATCCAGAAGACGACGCTCGCGAGCACCAGCACGATACCGACGACGAGCGAAACCTTGAGCTTGAACGACCGCAACGGATCCAACGGACGCGGCAGCATGCGCGTCATCGCGGCGACTCCACGGCATAGCCGACGCCGTGCACGGTGCGGATGAGATCGCCACCGAGCTTGCGCCGCAACGCTTTCACGTGAGAATCGACCGTCCTGCTGCTGGCCGAATCGTCCCAGCCCCAGAGTTCGGACAACAGGGTCTCCCGCGAGACCGCAGTGCGCGGCCGAGCAGCCAGATAGGCGAGGATGTCGAATTCCGTTCTGGTCAAGTGGATGTCACCGGAGGAAGTGGTCACCCGCCGTTCCCGGTGATCGATCTGCACGTCACCGACTCGAACCGCCTGCGGTTCGGCGGCCACCGCTCGCTCGGCACGCCGAACCAGGGCGTGCACGCGAGCGACCAACTCGCGCATACTGAACGGCTTCCCGAGGTAGTCGTCCGCGCCGACGCCCAGGCCGACGAGCATGTCCGTCTCGTCGGACTTGGCCGTCAACATCAACACCGGGACCGGGCGGGACGCCTGGATACGGCGGCACACCTCGAGCCCGTCGAACCCGGGCAGCATCAGATCGAGCACCACCACGTCGGGATCGATCCTGGCGCACGCGTCGACGGCAGCCGGGCCGTCGGCGGCAGTGACGACCTCGTACCCTTCGCCGCGCAGCCGAGCGGCAACGGCGTCGGAGATCGTGGGCTCGTCGTCGACGACGAGAACTGTGCGGCTCATGAGAACTGACCCTAGAGGGCGCACGTGGAGGAGCCCGTCGGGAAATGTGGAGGTTCGGTGAAGGTTGGAGCCAGGCGTTTCACGTCGCGTCTCCAGACGAACCTGCCGAGAATTTCATTAGGGTGGGCTACCCTTCCTGCGGTTAGCCAACCCTTCCGAAAGGCGTATCGATGCACATCCGACCACTTCATCGGACCTGGGCGGTGTGCGCAGTTGCACTGACCACCGCGGGACTGCTGACAGCATGCTCGAACTCCTCCGCCGACGAGGCGTCGCCGACGGCCGGTGCGTCCTCCGATTCGGCGGCCTTCCCGGTCACGATCGAGCACGCGTTCGGTGAGACCGTCGTGCCCGAAGAACCCACTCGCATAGTGGTGGCCGGCTACACCGAACAGGACACAGTGTTGGCTCTCGGCGTGATACCCGTCGGCGTGACGGAGTGGTACGGCGATCAGCCCTTCGCCACCTGGCCCTGGGCACAGGCCGCGTTGGGCGACGCGGAGCCCGAGGTGCTCTCGAACGACGACGGATTCGAGACCGAAAAGATCGCCGCACTCGAGCCCGATCTGATCATCGCCACCAATGCGGGACTGACAGCGGACACGTACGACACGCTCAGTGACATTGCGCCGACGCTCGCCCAATCGGACGCCGCCACCGCCTACTTCGAGCCCTGGGACATTCAGGCCGACAAGATCGGACGTGCACTCGGTAAGAAGACCGAGGTCGACGCCTTGATCGACGGCGTGAACCAGAAGTTCGCCGACGCCGCGGCCGCGCACCCCGAATTCGCCGGCAAGAAGGCGATCTTCCTACAGAACGCGTTCTACGAGGGCAAGGCGATCGCGTACCAGGACGGGTTGAGCACGGACTTCCTCACCGAATTGGGCTTCGTCATTCCCGACGACATCGACGCCTACGTTCCGGCCGACGGCAGCGCGCAGGCGAGCATCCCGCTCGAGAATCTGTCGGTCCTGAACGCCGCCGACGTGTTGATCTGGGGAACCGAGGAGCCCGGGGACCGCACGGAACTGGAGAAGGAGGCGGTGTACGGCGCACTCGAGCCGGTGCAGGACGGCACCCTCGTGTTCACCGACGGCGTGACGGCGGGCGCGATCTACTTCACCAGCGTGCTCAGCCTGCCGTACGTGATCGACAGGCTGACTCCGGCGCTGGACGAGGCCCTCGGTGGAACGCCTGCAACGATCACCGGCTGATCCTGGGCGTTCCTACGCGGCGGAACGCTTGTCCATCCACATGGCGGTGGCCAGTACACCGAGACCGGCCACCGCCAGGCCCGAGCCGACGGCGGCGGGTGCCGTGTACCCGAATCCTGCGGCGATCACGGCACCACCGACTGCCGCTCCGATGGCGTTGGCCAGGTTGAACGCGGCATGGTTGAGCGATGCGGCGAGCGTCTGAGCGTCCTCGGCCACGTCCATCAACCTCGTCTGCAGACCGGGGACCACAGAAGAGCCGGACGCGCCGATGAGGAACACCAGCAGGAGTGCGGTGATCGGATTGTGTGCGGCCACGACGAACACCGCAAGAGTTACCGCAGTAGCGGCCAAACCGACGAAGGTGCCCTTGAGCTGGTACCTGTCGGCGAGCCAGCCGCCGGCGTAGTTTCCGACGACCATTCCGAGTCCGTAGATCATCAGGGCGACCGGAACGAGTGCGCGGGCGAGACCGGCAACGTCGGTCAGCGTCGACGCGATGTAGGTGTAGACCGCGAACATGCCGCCGAATCCGACGATGCCCACGAACAGGGTCATCCATACCTGGCTGCGGCGCAGTGCGCCCAGCTCGGTGATGGGGCTGGTGGTCGGCATCGCGTCGAGTCGTGGCATCCAGAGGACGAGCGCGGCGACCGTGAGGGCACCGATGACAGCAACGAGCGTGAATGCACTGCGCCATCCCAACGCCTGCCCGATCCAGGTCGCCACCGGGACGCCGACGACGTTCGCGACGGAGAGTCCCATCATCACCATCGCGACGGCCTTGGCTCGCTTGCCCGGTTCGGCGAGGTGAGCAGCCACCAGGGCCGCGACACCGAAGTACGCACCGTGCGGTAGGCCGGCGACGAAGCGCGAGGCGACGAGTTCGTTGAAGCTGGGCGCGAACACCGTGCCGAGGTTGCCGAGCGTGAAGGCCACCATCAGCACCAGCAGCAACATCCGCCGGGGAACGCGAGCAGCCAGGGCTGCGATGGTCGGCGCACCGACCACGACGCCGAGCGCATACGCGGAGATCATGTGGCCGGCCGAGGGCTCGGAGATCCCCATCGTCGTGGCGATGTCCGGCAACAGCCCCATCGACGCGAACTCCGTGGTGCCGATCCCGAAGCCGCCGATGGACAGTGCCAGCATCGCGAGCTTGCGGCGGGTGGAGTGCGGTCGGTGACTGACACTCAGGCCACTCGACACCTTGCCGCGCACAGCGCTGACTCGGGCAAGAGCGGAATCGGTGACAGTCACAGCAGTACAACCTTCGTGTGCAAATCGGGGGCAGAGGAAGCGGCCGGAATTCGAGCCTGCGGTCGGGGACCCACCGGGTCCGACCCAGAAGGCAACGTAGCTCCCGTCAATTGTCTTCCCGAGGGCAGATTGTTTCGCGCAGATGCACGGTGATTGTCCTCACCCGAACATCTGCTCGAGCTCGACCCGATCGGACGCCATGCCCTCGTTCCGGTGGGGTGGCCGTTACCCGCTACGATGTTCGCCAGGTCATGAGTGCCAGCATCGAGCCCCGGCTTGCTGGCCGGCAACCCTCCAACCGCGGTGGGGTGCCCCGGGTGAACGACCAGGCCGATACGGCACGCGAGTGCCGTTTCGACAAGCGCGGGTCCGCAGGAAGCGGACCCACTGAACCTTCGGTCCCCAGGGGCCGAAGCCTGTCAGGAGGTTCTTCCATGTGTTGCTGTACCGATACGCCCCGTAGCGCTCGACTTCTCGAGCTCGATTCGACATTCGATTCGTCTCAGACACACTCGTCTCAATAAAACGGAGTATCACCAGCCATGACCGATTCCACCCCCGACGTCGTCGACGCCACCGGAGTACCCACCGAGGATCCGTTCACCGATCCCGCAGCCGACTGGAGCTTCGAGACCAAGCAGATCCATTCGGGTCAGACACCGGACGGCACCACCAGGGCTCGTGCGTTGCCCATCTACCAGACCACCTCGTACACGTTCGACAACACCGATCACGCCGCCGCCTTGTTCGGTCTGGCCGAACCCGGCAACATCTACACCCGGATCATCAACCCGACACAGGATGTCGTCGAGCAGCGCATCGCGGCCCTCGAAGGTGGCGTCGCGGCATTGCTGCTCGCGTCGGGGCAGGCCGCCGAGACGTTCGCGATTCTCAACCTCGCCGAGGCGGGCGACCACATCGTGTCGAGTCCGCGGCTCTACGGCGGCACGTACAACCTGTTCCACTACACGCTCCCCAAGCTGGGTATCACCGTCTCGTTCGTCGACGATCCCGACGACCTCGAGCAGTGGCGTGCCGCGATCACTCCGTCGACCAAGGCGTTCTACGGCGAGTCGATCTCGAACCCCAAGAACGACATCCTCGATATCCCGGGGATCTCGGCAGTGGCCCACGAGAACGGCATCCCGCTGATCGTGGACAACACAGTGGCGACGCCGTACCTGCTGCAGCCGTTGAAGCACGGTGCCGACATCGTGGTGCACTCGGCGACGAAGTACCTCGGCGGACACGGAACAGCCATCGCGGGCGTCATCGTCGACGGTGGCACCTTCGATTGGACGCAGGGCCGTCATCCCAACTTCACCACCGCGGATCCGAGCTACCACGGCGTCGTGTTCGCCGATCTGGGCGCGCCCGCGTTCGCATTGAAGGCACGCGTCCAACTGCTGCGTGACATCGGTGCTGCAGTCTCGCCGTTCAACGCCTTCCTCATCAGTCAGGGTCTGGAGACGTTGAGCCTTCGGATCGAGCGGCATGTGGCGAATGCGCAGAAGGTCGCTGCCTTCCTCGCCGGTCGCGACGACGTCGTCTCGATCAACTACGCCGGACTCGAATCGTCGCCGTGGTACCAGCGTGGGCAGGAATTGTTGCCGAAGGGGCAGGGCGCGATCATCGCGTTCGAGCTGAAGGGCGGTGTGGACGCGGGCAAGAAGTTCGTCAACGCTCTCACTCTGCAAAGCCACGTCGCTAACATCGGAGACGTGCGCTCACTCGTCATCCACCCGGCATCCACCACGCATTCCCAGCTGACTCCAGAGGAGCAGCTGGCATCGGGCGTCACTCCCGGCCTGGTCCGTCTCGCCGTGGGCATCGAGGGGATCGACGACATCATCGCCGATCTCGAGGTCGGATTCAGCGCGGCGGCATCTTGAGCAACAGCTGCGACACAGGCGTTCGTCCGGAGGCGGTTCTTCCGTCTCCGGACGGGCGGTTGGGCACCATCGACATCGGTGGTCTCGATCTCGAGAACGGCGAGCGAATCCCCCAGGTGACCGTCGCGGTGCAGCGGTGGGGTGAACTCGCCACCGACCGCAGCAACGTCGTGCTCGTCGAACACGCCCTCACCGGGGACTCGCACGTGTCCGGTCCGCCGGACGCAGATCACGCCCTGCCCGGGTGGTGGAACGGAATGGTCGGTCCCGGCTGCCCCATCGACACCGACGAGTGGTGCGTCGTGGCGACGAACGTGCTCGGCGGGTGCGGCGGGACCACGGGCCCGAGCAGCGTCTCGCCCGACGGCACGCCCTACGGGTCTCGCTTCCCGGACATCTCCATCCGCGATCAGGTCGCTGCCGAGGCGGCCGTGGCCGACGTCCTCGGAATCGAGCGGTTCGCAGCCGTCGTCGGCGGCTCGATGGGCGGGATGCGCACCCTCGAGTGGATCGTGAGCCATCCCGACCGAGTGGCGGCGGCGTTGGTCCTCGCGGTCGGTGCCAGGGCGACTGCCGACCAGATCGGCACCCAGACAACACAGATCGCCGCGATCAAGGCCGATCCAGGATGGCTCGGCGGCAACTATCACGACACCGGCACCTCACCGTCGGCTGGACTCGGCATCGCGCGGCGCATCGCGCACCTGACGTACCGGACCGAGAGCGAACTCGACATCAGGTTCGGAAACTCACCGCAGAACGACGAAGACCCGTGGGCCGGTGGCAGGTACTCCGCGCAGAGCTACCTCGAGCATCAGGCTGCCAAGCTCGTCAACCGGTTCGACGCGGCGACGTACGTCCTGCTCAGCGAAGCGATGAA
Organism: Rhodococcus sp. 05-2254-6; assembly: GCF_002258565.1. Taxonomy (NCBI): domain Bacteria; kingdom Bacillati; phylum Actinomycetota; class Actinomycetes; order Mycobacteriales; family Nocardiaceae; genus Rhodococcus; species Rhodococcus sp. 05-2254-6. The sequence goes on along the minus strand of NZ_NOZF01000094.1, from coordinate 31,789 downwards.
CCGACACGACGTAGGCCGTGGCCGTGGCGGAGTGGCCGACGCACTTGCGTCCACATCTGTCCCGACCATCGTCGGCGGAGTCGACTCCGACCGCTTGTATCCGCTTCGACTGCAGAAGGAGATCGCTCGCGAACTCCCCCAGTGCCGCGGACTCGAAGTGATCCAGTCGCGTGACGGACACGACGGCTTCCTCACCGAGGCCGATTCGGTGGCCAAGCTGCTCGCCGAGACGATGGAGCTGGCCCGCCTCGGTCGGCGCTGACACCGCACTCGTTCACCGGGTGCTTGCGCCGAGGTCAGTCGGTTCCCAGCGGATCGATCGACAGCGACAGAAAGACAATGGCTCCGCCGACGCCACCCAGCGCCAGCACATCGAACACGCGACTGCGCACTTGCAGTGTGCCGACACGTGTTTCGGGCAGACACAGCCGCAGGACGGCCGCCAGCAGCGCTGCGCATCCGAAGATGAACGCGCCGCGCCGCCAGCGATCGGCCAGCACCAGGATCAGCGCGGCGAGAACGACGACCGAGACTGCGACGATCGGTAGGTTGCGCGCGACTGCCGCACGAAATCCCGGATCGGGCTCGCTTCGCTCGTCCTCTGCATCGTTCACGTCGGGTCCGCTCAGCTCTCGGCGGCGACGCGTTCGGCGCGCTCGACGACATTGGTGAGCAGAAAGGCCCGCGTCAGCGGTCCGACACCGCCGGGGTTGGGCGAAATGAACCCTGCCACCTCCGCGACACCGTCGGCGACATCGCCGCGCAATCCGTCCTCGGTGCGGGTCACTCCGACATCGAGCACAGCAGCACCAGGCTTGACCATGTCCGCAGTGATCAATCCGGGCACTCCGGCAGCGGCGATGACGATGTCCGCACGTGAGACCTCGGCGGCCAGATCACGAGTTCCGGTGTGGCACAAAGTAACTGTCGAGTTCTCCGAACGCCTCGTGAGCAGCAGGCCGATGGGTCGCCCGACCGTCACGCCGCGGCCGATGACCACCGCGTGCGCGCCGTCGAGAGCAACGTCGTAGCGGCGCAGCAGGTGCACGATCCCGCGAGGTGTACACGGCAGTGCGGCGTCCTTGCCCAGCACCAGACGGCCGAGGTTGATCGGGTGCAGACCGTCGGCGTCCTTGTCCGGATCGATTCGCTCGAGCGCAGCGTTCTCGTCGAGATGCTTCGGCAACGGCAATTGGACGATGTAGCCGGTGCATTCGGGGTTGGCATTGAGTTCGTCGATCACGGCCTCGAGATCTGCCTGGGTGATGTCCGCGGGTAGGTCGCGACGAATCGACGTGATGCCTACCTTGGCGCAGTCGTTGTGCTTGCCCCGGACGTACGCAGCCGAACCCGGATCGTCGCCCACCAACACGGTCGCCAGACCTGGGGTGATGCCCTTCTCACGCAGCGTTGCCACTCGGGCGGTGAGATCGACGAATATCTCGTCACGGGTCGCTTTGCCATCGAGAATCGTTGCAGTCACCCGGTCATTGTTCCAGGTTCTGCGTCAGCAGCGGCGCACCGGTCCGATCACCGCCGTCAGCCCTCGACTATCAGCCCGTGCGCTCCTGCATATGCGACAGCCTGCATCAGCTCGATCTTCGTGTTGCGCACGCTCGCGCTGACCCACAGAGATGCGTCGGCGACGGCTCCGCGCAGATCTGCCTCGTCGAACTTCGCGTCGACGGTGCGGGCACCGGTGAAATCGACCGATCGCACCGTGGCCTTGCGGAAGTCTGCGGATACCAGGTTGGCCTCCCGCATTCGGCACCCCGTCAGATCGAGACCGCGAAGGTCGGCCCTGCCCAATGACGCGAGGGTGAAGTCGACCTCGTCGTACGTCGCGGGACGCATGCGACTGTCGACGAACATCGATCCCATCAGAGTCGCATGGCGAAAAGTGCTGTGCTGCAGATTGGTACGAGTGAAAGTGCACGATCGAAATGCGGAGTTCGCGTGAATCGATTCGGTGAGGTCCGTGCCGGTGAAGTCGCATTCGGTGAACACCACCGAGTCGGTTCGGACGCCGCTCATGTCCGCATCGCGAAAGGTGCACCGAACGAACTGCCTACCGGTCCACTCCTGCCCGTCCAGTCGCGTGTCGGAAAAGTCCTCACCGATCGTCTGTTCGTCGTCCACCTGCCCCATACTTCCCGGGCTCGAGATGGCAGAGTGAACCGGGTGTTTCGACTCATGTTCTTCGAGCCCCGCATCCCACAGAACACCGGCAACGCGATTCGCCTGGTCGCCGGCACCGGCTGCGAACTGCACCTGGTGGGTCCGCTCGGCTTCGACATGTCCGAGGCGAAGCTCAAGCGGGCAGGCTTGGACTACCACGACCTGGCGTCGGTGACGGTGCACGATGACCTGCCCACGGCGTGGGCCGCGCTGGCACCGACTCGCGTGTTCGCCTACACCGCACACGCGGCCCGGTCCTACGCCGACGTCGCATACGAACCCGGTGACGTCCTCCTGTTCGGACCGGAACCCACCGGATTGCCCGACGACGTTCTGGACGACCCGCACGTGACCGATCGACTGCGAATCCCGATGATTCCCGGCCGCCGATCGTTGAACCTGGCGAACGCGGCAGCAGTGACGATGTACGAGGCATGGCGCCAGCACGGATACGAAGGCAGCGTCTGACGGGTTAGCGTTCGAGCGCGTTCGAAGCCCTGACTGTCGGGGCGCGCACTGACCGAAGGTGCGTTGGCAGCGGGCGAAACTCTTGTCGCGTCGGATCGTGAGGTCAGGTCTTCGACCATCGACGCAGACGGCCAGCATCTTCGGCCGCGGAGGTGAAACTGATTGTGAGCGTCGACAAATCGATCCGGTACGCGAGGTAGTTCTTCTGTGACACCGAACTGTCACGCTCGCCCTGTCGGCTCGACTGCGCCGATTCCACCTCGATGAGTTCGGCAGTATTCGACGCGGCCGCGGTCGGATCGTCGGCAACCAACGAGAGCCGTCCGGTAACGATTTCCTTGCCTTCGATCGGTGCCGGGGCCCGCTGCCGCGCGGAGCCGCCTGCCACCTCGTACGCGAGCGCCGGCCCTGCCAGAGAAGCCGAACAGTCAAGTGGTGGAGGCATATTCGATGGATCGGAAGCGGAGCACAACAGCGACACGAACGCGCATACGGGTACCACGACCGCTGCAGTCAGGGTGCGGAGAACCGGACTTCTACGACGATTCATCCCCGGACGCGAGCGGCACCGTTACACAAACCTCACCAGCTTGCTGCCATGGACTCGCGGGGCGGGGTACCGTGTGCCGCACCGGCCCGTTTCGCTCGTGAAGGAGCTTTCTTTTGTTCTCTGTTTCCCTCCCCCGTCTCTCGTCCTCCAACTCCTCCTCCGCGCGCACGTCCAGTCGGTTCGGTAGTCGAATTGCCCGCACCGCAGCAATATTCGCCATGGGCTCGGGATTGACGGTTGCAGCCCTGTCGGGCACGGCCACTGCGTCGGCGGCCCCCGTCAACTGTGTGTCTCCGCCCTCGGCCAACGACATCCAGGTCGACGACACCGCGAGCTGCGGAGCAACCTCGAACGGAACCGGACGGGCCGCCGCAGGTGCTGCCGACAGCGGCACCGCAGTCAGCGTCAACGACGGCCCGGGCTCGACGACCACCTACGCCAACGGATACGGCGTTGCCCTCGGAGCGAGCAAGAATGCAGGGACGGCGTACGCACTGGCACTCGGCGGCGGAATCGCTCACTCGTGGGCAGACGCCGGACAGACAACACTCGCAGTCGCCGGATGGGGATCCGGCGCTACCTCCGAGGCTCAGGGCGTCGATTGCGTCGGCCCCCTGTCACTGGCACTGAACCTCACCAGCGGCCAGTTCTGCGTCCTCGGTAGCTGATCGCCCGGTTGCAGGCACAAATCCGGTCTACGGAGCCGATTACCCCGACACGAACTCGTCGAGGTAATCGGCTCCTCCTACATACACGGTGTGACCGGACCTCCTGAACCGCTCCGCACATCCCTCTGGGAGCGGCGGAGCGGTCCAATCGGATTGCTCGAGGAACGCCGACTGCATGATCACCGCCTCTGACCAGCAAGCCAGCTGTCCCGAACCGCCTTTCCGTTCTTGTCGGTGGGTCGCGATAGTCTTCTTTCAGTTCGAACGCACGTTCTGAAATGTTGCTCACCGGGGGGTGAAAAAATGGGGGCTGTACCGACCGTGTCACTGGAGGCGTTGACCGCTGCCGCGCGTGAGGAGAATCGACAGGCGGCCCGCAAGATCACCGCCTGCTACCGCGTGCACTGCGACTGGATCACCCGCGACACAAAACACAAGCACTACAGCCGGTACGGGCGCACCGAAATGGCAGTGGCGTTGGGCTGCTCGGCGACCGTCGCCGAATCGTATGTCTCGGTCGGTGTTGCCCTGCACACCCGGATGCCGCTGCTACGGGCAGCGTTCAAGGCCGGTGAGATCGACCTTCCCCGCGTGCGGACGGTATGCCGGATCCTCGACAACCTCTCCGACGACATCGTCAGGTCGGTCGAAGCCGAGGTGGTCGAGGCGGCGCGGAGGTCGTCCCCGGGCCCGCTCGAACAGGCGATCTGGGACATCCTGCTGCGCGTCGCACCCGAGGAAGCCGCGGCGTTGCGGGAGTTCGCGAAGAAATTCCGGACCGTCACCTACAGTCCCGCCGGAGAGCTGGCGCGCATTCGAGCCGAGTTGACAGCACCCGAGGCCGCCGCCGCGTGGCAGCTCCTCGAGGAGATGGCCGATATCCTCTGCCCGAAAGATCCGCGCGGTAAGAAAGAACGCCTGTGCGATGCATTCATGGCCCGGATGCACGGCGAACCCCGACTGGCATGCCTGTGCCAACGCACCGATTGCCCGAAGAAAGACACAGCGTTGCCGGATCGACGGGTGCCGTTGACGATGATCACCGTCGACATCGCCACCCTCATCGGACTACTCGCCAACCCCGCCTATCTGGCCGGGCACGGTTCCATCGACCCCGACCTCGCGCGAGAGTTGGCACGCAGCAGTCAGTGGCAGATCCTGCTCACCGAAGCAGTGACCCCCGCCGAGAAACTCGGACTCGCTGTGCAGAACCCAGAGACCGGGGAATGGGAACGAACCCCGAAAAACCCCACGCCGAAAACAGAAGAAGATACGGATCCGCCGACGAACACCGACCCGGCAGCATCAACGGCAGCGGCATCGGCATCAGCAGCGAGCACCGGCTCGGCAGCACGCAGGACCGAGACTCGCACAGACACAGCATCGGCAACGGACTCCGAGACCGAATGCGGCACTTCCACCGATACCGATGCGACCACTGCACCGGAAACGGAACCGGCGAACAAATCCGCTGCAAGCACTGCCCCCGACACCGAATCAACCACCGCACCATCACCCACCCCAGCTTCTTCGCCGACCAGCGCGACGGCAACGACCACCTCGCCCTCGCCGACAAGCGTGACGGCAACGGCCACTGCGCCAGCACCGGCGACAGCAGCGGACTCGGGAACAAATCCCGGCCGTGGCGCCGATGCAGCGCAAGCACCTGCACCGATTGCGGAGCCAGCACCCAGCGTAGCGTCCGATACACGTTCAGCTGCAACACAACACGAACGGTCCGATACCGCAACGGCGGCACCGACGGATGAAACTTCACCAGCAATGGAGGACGGACCATCGAGTCCGAGCGCTGACACATCCCCACCCACAGCTGACAGCCGCGACAACCAGCGACGCCCGCAATCGCTGACCTCCGCTGCAGCCCTGTTCTGCACCCACACACCCCTCGGCCGGGGCACACGGCACAGCTCTGCCCTCGACCTGGACGACATCAGACATCCCGCCCGCAACATCACAGCACTCGACCTACGCTCGGCGATCCGGATGGACAACCGAACCATCAACACACCCTCAGGCATCTACCTCGGCAACGCCACCCTTGCCGCCGCACTCGAAGCCGCCATCGCCGCCGACCCCACCCTCGGCACATCCGTCCCCCGCGACCCGCTCACCGACCGCGCCCTGATCTACCGACCCGACGCCCTCACCACCGCAGCGGTCCGCCTGCGCGACAAACACTGCCGATTCCCCGGCTGCCACCGACCCGCCGCACGCTGCCAACTCGACCACATCGTGGCCTTCGACCACGCCAACCCACGCGGCGGCGGCTGGACCACCGTCAACAACCTCCAATGCCTCTGCGACTATCACCACACCGTCAAAACCGCCGGCTACTGGACAGCCGTCATGCTCCCCGGCGGAGCGATCCTGTGGACATCGACATCCAAGACCGCCCGAATCACCCTGCCCACCAACGCAACAGCCGTAGCCATCCTCGGCAACGACCTCAGACCACACATCCCCACCACACCGAAACGATCCGGCCACATCGCCTACCCCAAACCACCCGACAACCACGACCCCGAAACAGAACCCACAGCCGAAGACACCGACACCCCACCCTTCTGAAGATCGGAGTTTCACGGAAGTACGGCGAACCCATGCCGCGCGTGCACCAGGGTCGGGAAGCCGAACCCCGCTGCACGAACCCGCTCGGACCCGACCGTCGCCGAACGTCGACGTCGGCCCACGCGGCCTGCAAAGTGGCGCTCGCTCACCGACCGGCATACTCGAGAAATGAGCAATCCACGTGCAACCGCTCGCCCCAGAGCACTGACGTTGCACGGCCGCATCCGAGTGTTGACGATGAGCGTGGCAGCCCTGGCAGTCGCAGTCAGCGCTCTTGCGATCTATCTCGTCGCAGAGCAGGCCCTTCGCTCACAGATCATCGACCGCGTGGAACGCAACAGCGACGCCATTATTGCCAGCGCGGCAACGGGGGTTCCGGCCAATCTGCTCGGCTTCGCCATCGGAGACACCGAGGGCACCGCGGTGAAGGTCGCCTTCGCGACGACTGACGGCGCATTGGTGACGTCGACGAACGGCTCCGAGCCGTTCACCAATTCCGACGGCGTTCTGGACGCCGCGGAAAGATCGGTCATCGACGGCGACACCGATCAGTCCCTGCGCGAGGCGCGGGGCTACTACATTTCGGCCAAGCGCACCGACACAGGCGAAACGATCCTGGTGGCCGAATCGCTCAGCGCGGCGTCACCGCTGCTCGGCAAACTCACGCTCGCCCTGGTCCTCGTCGGTGCGTTTCTCGTCGCACTGGCAGGTGTCGCGGGTGCGGCCGTGGCACGCACCGGACTCCGCCCGGTCAGGCGACTGCGGGCCGGTACCGAACGTGTTGCCCGCACGGGAGCTTTCGAGCCCATCGACGTCAACGGGGACGACGAACTGGCATCACTTGCCAACAGCTTCAACGAGATGTTGGCTTCCCTGTCTCGTTCACGAGCGCGGCAGGGTCAGCTGATCATCGATGCCGGTGCGGAACTGATGGAGCCGCTGACGGCGTTACGCACCAACATCGATCTACTGATGTCACTCGACCGGCCGGATACTCCGGATATGCCGGAGGACCAGCAGGACCGATTGCGCGTCGAAGTCATCACTCAGATGGACGTCATCAACGGGCTGGTGCACGACTTGGTCGACCATGCCCGGGAGCCATCGCCGACCCCGCAGTGACGGCCGAGAACTTTCAGGACGAGAGCCGCACGCCGGTCAGGTGTTCCGAGGCGTCCCAGAGGCGACGCGCATCGTCCATCCTGCGCATCGGCTTCCACATGCCGACCTCGGTCGGTGGCCCGCCGATGACTCGCTTGGGGCCGAAGAACTGATCCCCACCTGCGTCGCTACCAGCGGCCGCAACCAATCCCGGCTGAGCTGCGCTGTCCACAGTGCCGGCAATGCCGAGGCGGGCAAGAACGCCGATCAATCGTCGGCCGGCAGAATCCTTCGGTCGCCCCAATCCCGGTTGTGCCGCAAGCAGATTGGTCGGCGAAATACCCGGGTGAGCGATATTGCTGGTGATTCCCCAGCCGCCTGCCCTACTACGAGCCTCGAGTTCACGTGCGAACAGGGCCACCGCGAGCTTGGATTGGCTGTAGGCCTTCATGACGTCGTAGGAACGCTCCCAATTGAGGTCGTCCCAATTGACGGTCGCCGATCGCGCCGCGATGCTCGTCTGATGGGTGACCCGCGCACTACCCTTCCGCAGCAGCGGCAACAGACCGAGGGTGAGCGCGAAATGGCCGAGGTGATTGGTACCGAACTGCAGCTCGAACCCATCCCGGGTGACCTGACGCTCGGGCGGCTGCATGACGCCTGCGTTGTTGACGAGAATGTCGATCGACCGGCCTTCCGAGACGAGTTCGCTCGTAAACGCTGCCACCGAGTTCAGTGACGACAGATCCAACGTGCGGGTGCTGATCTGTGCGCCGGGTACTGCAGTCCGGATCGACTCCGCAGCACGCTCACCCTTGGCGGCCGAGCGGACCGGCATGACGACCTCGGCTCCGGAGCGGGCGAGTTGCGTGGCGATGACCGTTCCGATCCCGTCGCTTGCGCCCGTGACGACGGCAACCTTCCCCGTCAGATCGGGAAGTGAGGTGTGTGTTTCGCGGCCCATGACAAGCTCCTGTGCTGGTGTCGATCTGCGGATTCGATCTGCAGAACCCATGTTCGACGATTACCCCGAGCTCATCCAGGACTTCCCGATCCACTGATACGGCCGAGCCCATGGATCACGTCAGGACAGAACCTGGGTTCCCACCACCGCGAGCAGCTCCAACTTGGCGTAGCTTTCGCTGCCGGGGACTGCCGTGTACACCAGCAGCCGATGCGCTTGCTCGGGTTCCAGAAGGGTCTGACAGTTCAGCTCCAGCAGACCGACCGTCGGGTGCAGAAATCGTTTGGAATCGGGCGGGCGAACCCCCACTTCGCGTTTCGCCCACAGGGTTCGAAATTCCTCGCTGACCTCGAGTAGCTCTGTGGACAGCTGCGCAGCTGTCGATTCGGGTCCGCGAAGAGTGACGATTTCGCGCAGACCCGACGCGTACACCCGAGACAGCGCGGCACGCTCTTCGGGCGGATACGACTGCCGGGCCTCGGGGTCGGTGAACCAGCGATACCCCAGACTTCGCTCGGGGCCGGTGCGCTGCGAGGCATCGCCGGTCAGTGCCGCACCCAGCGGCGTCTGACGGAGCGTCTCTCCGAGTTCGGACACGATCTCGGCGGGCGTGTCGTTCAGTCGATCCAGAATGCGCAGTAGTCCTGGGCTGATGTGGTCGCTCGACGACCCGCGCACGGGAGGATTGTGCCCGGCGAGCCGGAACACGTGATCACGCTCGCCGAGCGACAGATGCAATCCCTGCGCGATGGAGGCGATCATCTGAGTAGACGGGGCAGGTCCGCTGGCCCGTTCGAGTCGTGCGTAGTAGTCGGTCGACATGTGGCACAGTTCTGCGACCTCCTCGCGACGGAGGCCTTGCGTGCGTCTGCGCTGCCCCCGTGGCAGACCGACGTCCTCCGGCTGCAACGACTGCCGTCGCTGCCGGAGAAACGCCGCCAATTCCGGTCGATCGATCACGTCGGTTCCTTCTTTCCCGTGCGTGCGCATCGCGTCTCCAGTGCATTGTGCCTGCTGCGCGATGGTTATTGTCGAGAGATGAATGCTCCCTTGACCGTCGTCACCGGCGGTAGTCGCGGAATCGGCGCGGCGGTGTCCAGGCGGTTGGTGGCCGACGGGCACGATGTGGTGATCGGCTATCGCTCCGACGCCACTGCCGCGGAAGCGTTGGCCGCCGAATTGTCGACCGACGGCCGAACGGTGATTGCCGTGCAAGCCGATACAACCGACGAGCAGGCGGTGATCGATCTGTTCACCGCAGCCGCTGAGATCGGCACCGTCACCGGTCTGGTGAACAACGCCGGTTCGGCGCGCGCCGTGGGGGTGTTGGTGGACAACGACATCGAGACCATCAGAGCGGATCTCGATGTGAACCTGGTCGGGGTGATCACCTGCTGCAAGTACGCGATTGCGGCGATGGCCGAATCAGGTGGCTCTATCGTCAACATCTCCTCCGCCGCCGCGACCCTGGGCAGTCCGGGCATGTACGTCCACTACGCGGCAGCCAAGGCCGCCGTTGATACACTGACGGTCGGACTGTCGAAAGAAGTTGCTGCGCAGAACATCCGCGTCAATGCCGTGGCACCCGGGATCATCGAGACCGACTTCCACCGAGATCGTGAGCGGCCACGGAAGATGGCGTCGAGCATTCCCCTCGGTCGCCCCGGTGTGCCGGACGAGATCGGCGGTGCGGTGTCGTGGTTGTTGTCCGAGGATGCGCGATACGCGACCGGAACCGTCATCAGGGTGGCCGGCGGAATGTGAGTACGTCGACTCCTCTATCGAGGGGCGATACGGTGCAGCTCCACATCCGTCAGCGCACCACCTTCGGCTGTGGCCGTCATGTACGTACAGAACGGTTGCCGACGCCGATCCGTCGGCGATCCCGGGTTGAGCAGCCGTAGACCGTTGTCTGCGAACGTGTCCCACGGTATGTGACTGTGACCGAACACGAGCACGTCCGTTTCCGGGTACGCCTCCGCCATTCGTCGTTCCCGCCCCGTCGCGGCACCGGTCTCGTGGATCACGGTGAACCGCACCCCGCCGAGTAGGACGTCGGCGCGTTCGGGCATCAGAGCTCGCAGTTCCTCGCCGTCGTTGTTGCCCCAGCACGCGACCAGTCGACGAGAGCGCTGCGAGAGTGCCTCGAACGCAGCCAGGTCCACCCAGTCGCCTGCGTGGATCACCACGTCGGCGTCGTCCACAGCCGACCACACCTCGGCGGGGAGATCACGGGCGCGCTTCGGGAGATGAGTGTCGGCAATCAGCAGCAACTTCACCACTCGATTGTGCACGTCGCCGATCCACTACCGCACATAGACGGCAGTGCGATGCCCCTCGACGACGTGGACGCGAACCGGGGTATCGAACACCTCGGTCAGCACGTCGTCCTGCATCATCTCCTCGGCGGTGCCCGTGTTCACGATGCCGCCGTCGCGCATGGCGACGATACTGTCGGAGTAGGCAGCTGCGAAGTTGATGTCGTGCACGACAAGCACGATCGTCTTGCCCAGTTCGTCTGCAGCACGACGCAATTGCTTCATCATCAACACCGAATGCTTGAGATCGAGATTGTTCAGGGGCTCGTCGAGGAGAAAATATTCGGTGTCCTGAGCCAGCACCATCGCCACGAACGCTCGTTGCCGCTGCCCGCCGGAGAGCTGATCCAGAAATCGCCCTTCGAGCGCCTTCAGATTCAGGAAATCCAAGGCGTCGTCGACGTGCGCCTCGTCCTCGGGACCGAGTTTGCCCTTCGAGTGCGGGAACCGGCCGAACCCGACCAGCTCACGGACCGTCAACCGCGCGGTGATGTGGTTCTCTTGACGCAGGATCGACAGGTGCTTGGCGAGTTCCCGAGACTTGGTGACGCGAACATCCATCCCGCCCACGGTGATCGTGCCCGAGGTCGGATCGAGCAATCGCCCGATGATCGTCAGCAAGGTGGATTTTCCTGCACCGTTCGGCCCGACGAGCGAGGTGATCCCGCCTTCGGCAATGGCACCGGTGACAGGACCGAGGACGACCACGTCCTGATAGGACTTGGTCACATCACGAAAGTCGATCACAGCGTGCCCCTACGAAGAATCATGATCAAGAACAGGATGCCACCGGCGAATTCGATGATGACAGTGAGGAATCCGCCGGCGTAGAAGATGTGCTGCATGACGAACTGCCCGAGCAACAACGTCAGGAAGCCCAGCAGGAACGCCATCGGGAGGACGTAGATGTGCTTGTAGCTGCCGGTGACCTGGTAGGCCAGCGTCGCCACGATGAAACCGAAGAACGTCATCGGTCCCACGAGCGCCGTCGAGAACGCCACCAGTAGAGCGATCAGCATCAGCATCGACGTCAGTTCGCGCTTGTACGACACCCCGATCCCCATGGCTGCCTCCCGCCCGAGAAGCAGTGCGTCCAGGTGGTGTCGTCGCTTCCACAGCACGATTCCGGCGAACAGGCACACCCCGAACGCCAACGGCAGGTAGTCCCCCTTCACTGCGCTCAGTCGGCCGAACAGCTCGACCGAGAGCATGTCGTATTCGGTGGGTGAGAGCAGGCGTTGCAGAAACGTCGAGATACTGTCGAACGCCAACCCGAGCACGACGCCGACCAGCAGCATCAGGAACAGGCTGCCGAGCTTTCCGGAGAACAGCCAGCCGTAAAGCACGGTGGCCAGTGCCACCATCAATGCCGTCTGTGCCAACAGCTTCGGGATCCCTTCGGTGTTCGCGATGACGGTGCCGCCGAAGACGAACACCATCAGTGTCTGCATCAGCGTGTAGAGCGAATCGAACCCGATGATGGACGGTGTCAGAATGCGGTTGTCGGTGACGGTATGAAAGACCACCGTGCCGAGGCCGTGCGTGAACGCCGCAACGGCCATGGCTCCCACCATGTTCAGCCGCCGAGGGAACGCGAATGCGAACGATCCGCGCACGAACAGGAACAGAAAGCACACGATGGCGATCGCCACGATCACCGAGAGCACCGCCAACCGCATCCTCGGAGTGAAGCGCGAGGCCTTGGGTCCGTCCAGAACCGGACCGGCGATGCGCGGGGCCACTCGGGATCTAAGCACTGACATACCGGCGCTGCCTCACGATCAGAACGACGAACACGACTGCCCCCAGAACTCCGAGAACGACCGATGCGGGAATTTCCATGGGTGCCACAACTGTTCGACCGACGAGATCGCATGCGAGCAGCAGACCGGCGCCGACGAGCGCCACCCAGGGGAGGTTCTTGCGAACGTCGTCGCCGAGCATCATCGACACCAGGTTGGGCACGATGAGTCCGAGAAACGGAATGAACCCGACGACGACCGTGGTGACGCCGGTCGCCACGGCGACCATGGCGACTCCGACCAGAACGATCTGCTCGTACCTCATACCGACGTTGGTCGCGAGCTCCTTACCGAGCCCGGCAACTGTGAAGCGATGCGCCAGCAGGTACGCCAGCACCGCAATGACGATCACCGCCCACATCGGTTCGTAGAACCCGCGCACGATGCCACTGAACCCGCCGGACCGCCAGGCCGACATCGCCTGCAGCAGATCGAAAGTCCCGGCGAGGAACGTGGTGACGGCCCCGACGACGGCCCCGAGCATGATGCCGACGAGCGGGACCACCAACGTCGTCCGGACCGACAGCCGCCGGAGCACGCCGACGAACAGCAGCGTGCCGACCAGAGCGAACACCGTGGCGATGAGCATCTTGGTCATCGGCGGTGCGTCGGGCAACACGATCAATGTGGCCAGAACGCCGAGGCCGGCCCACTGCGCCGTACCGGCGGTGGTGGGCTCGACGAACTTGTTCTGGGTGATCATCTGCATGATCACCCCGGAGATGCTCATGGCCATGGCTGCGAAGATCAACGCCAGCGTGCGCGGAACCCGCGAGATCAGGAACATGTTTCTGGCCGCGGGATCGTCGACCATCGAGGCGACGGTGATGTCGTATCCACCGACGAGTAGCGACGCGACGGTCAACAGCGTCACGACCACCACGATCGCGGCAAGCAGGAGTCTCTTGTTCGTCATGTCGGCAATGCGTCGAACGGTGTTCGCCGGGGCCTACGCGGCGTTCTCGAACGCGTCCGAAATCGATTGGAATGCTTCGGTGTACGCCTGGATTCCCTCGCGGGTGTAGAAGAACGGATCGAGGTAGATGATCTGGTCCTCGGTGGTGAAGGTGGTGTCGGCGAAGGCTTCCTGTGCATCGAAGACGGCCTTGGCGGGGGACGAACCGGGCTCACCCGCTGCGGCGTCGCGGTCCAGAACGATCACCCAATCGGGGTTGGCCTGAGCGATGGTCTCCGGTGCCAGACCCGAGTCACCATGGACATCGCCCGCCTGCCCTGCGAATACGTCGGTCAGTGTGAGGGGTTCGAGGAGACGACCGATGCGCGCGGCACCGTTGTCGATCTTGCCGCCGTTGACGTTGGCAAGAAACACCGTCTGCCCGGTGGTCTGCGCTGCGGCGGAAGCCTCCGCGGCGTCGAGGGCCGCGATGATCTCGGCCGCCCGGTCCTCCTTGTCGAAGATGACGCCGAGTGTCTCGGTCTGGGTCTTCAGAGTGTCGACGAAGTTCTCGTCGTCGGGCGAGATGTCGATGGTCGGCGCGATCTGGCCGAGCTCGTCGGTGTACTCCTGAAATCGGTAGCCGCCGATGATCAGATCGGGTTCTGCTTCGCTGACCACTTCGAGGTTCGGTTCGCGATGTGTTCCGACGTCGAGAATGGCATCGTTGTCGATCCACTCCTCGAAGCCCGTCGACGGCATGATGGGTTTGGGCAGAGCGACCGGCTCGATACCGAACGCCCGAAGCGTCTCGAACGAGGTGTTGTCCAGTGCTGCCACGCGCACCGGATTCGCGGGAACCTCCATGCTGCCGTTGTTCGTCTCGATGGTGACGGTTGCGGCGTCGGTCGACTCACCTGTGGCCGAGTCGGTGCTGCACGCACCGAGCACGAGCAGCGAGGTCGCGGCGGCTGCGACAAGCAGGCGGGGGGCGCGGAACGTTCTCACTTCGGTGTACTCCATTGCTCGATCTTTACTGGAACTTTGGTTGAGCAGTAAAGTAGCACTTAGGCAAGGCTATGCAAATTTTAGCTCGAGAGTCAGCGAAAGTCCCTGGATCTGGATGCGACTCGAAGATCCATCAGTTGCAGATGATCGGCCACCACGGTCACCGCGCCCTCGGCGTTCTGCACCTTTCCCCGAATCAGCAACGCCGGAGCCGTGATCGCCAGCTTGCGGTACTTGGCCCACAACCCGACCGAGCACACCACGTTGACCATCCCGGTCTCGTCCTCGAGGTTGATGAACGTGACGCCTCCGGCAGTTGCCGGCCGCTGGCGATGCGTCACCGCTCCGCCGACCAGCACTCGGTCTCCGTCCGGAATCTGCAGCAGCCGGTTCGCGGGAGTCACGCCGAGCGAATCGAGCCGATCTCGAAAGAACTGCGTGGGATAGGAATTCGGCGACACACCGGTTGCCCAGACATCGGCCGAGGCCAGGTCGAGATCCGACATTCCCGGTAGCGCAGGCGCTTTCGTCGACGCTCCGATGCCGGGGAGCAGTCCAGGACGCTCCCCCGCCGCTGCACCCGCAGCCCACAGTGCCTCTCGGCGAGTGATGCCGAAGCACCCGAGTGCGCCTGCCGTTGCCAGCGACTCCGCCTGCGCCACCGACAGTTCGACGCGTCCCGTCAAGTCCAGGAACGAGGTGTAGGGCCCGTGTGCGTCTCGCGCGTCGACGATCTTCTGGGCCAATGCGGTCCCGATGAACTTCACATCGGCCAACCCCATGCGAATCTCGAGGCCGTCCGCCTCGAGATTCGCATGGCCGAGACTGGCGTTCACGTCTGCACCGTGGACGAGCACACCGTGCCGCCTGGCGTCGGCGACCAGGGATTGCGGTGAGTAGAAACCCATCGGTTGAGCGCGCAGCAGGCCGGCACAGAATGCCGCCGGGTGGTGCAGCTTGAACCACGAGGAGTAGAACACCAGTGAGGCGAAACTCTGCGAATGGCTTTCGGGGAAACCGAAATTGGCGAATGCGGACAGCTTTTCGTAGATTCGGTCTGCCGCCGTGCCGGTGATGCCGTGAAGATCGCGCATCCCGTCGTAGAACCGCCCACGCAGCAGTTCCATCTTCTCCGGTGATCGCTTCGACCCCATCGCACGGCGCAGTTGATCGGCGTCGGCGGCACTGAAGCCGGCGACGTCGATGGCCATCTGCATCAGCTGTTCCTGGAACAGCGGCACTCCGAGTGTTCGATCGAGTGCCTTCTTCAGCGACGGATGCTCGAAGATCACCGGCTCGAGTCCGTTGCGGCGCTTGATGTACGGGTGCACCGAACCACCCTGGATCGGACCGGGACGGATCAGCGCGACCTCGACCACCAGATCGTAGAAGTTGCGCGGCTTGAGCCGCGGCAGAGTGGCCATCTGCGCGCGAGACTCGACCTGGAACACCCCGACCGAATCGGCTCGCTGGAGCATCTCGTACACCGCAGGCTCGGACAGGTCGATCGAGGCGAGTTCGATATCGATGCCCTTGTGCTCGGCGATCAGGTCCATCATGTAGTGCAACGCCGAGAGCATGCCGAGGCCTAGCATGTCGAACTTCACCAAACCCACTGCGGCACAGTCGTCCTTGTCCCACTGCAGCACACTGCGATTCTCCATCGTCGCCCATTCCACCGGGCAGACGTCCGCGATCGGCCGATCGCAGATCACCATGCCACCGGAGTGGATGCCGAGGTGCCGCGGGAAGCCCTCGATCTGCCGCGCGAGTTCGAGAACCGATTCGGGAATACCGTCGCCCTCCTGATCACCGATTCCGGACCAGCGGGTGATCTGCTTGCTCCATGCGTCCTGCTGCCCCTGTGAGAAGCCCAGCGCACGGGCCATGTCTCGCACGGACGACTTGCCGCGGTAGGTGATGACGTTGGCCACCTGAGCGGCATGAGTGCGGCCGTACTTGGCGTAGACGTGTTGGATCGCCTCTTCTCGACGATCGGATTCGATGTCGATGTCGATGTCCGGCGGCCCGTCGCGCTCGGGTGCGAGGAACCGCTCGAACAGCAGCTTGTTCGCCACCGGGTCGACGTTGGTGATGCCGATCGCGAAGCAGACAGCCGAGTTGGCCGCCGAACCTCTTCCCTGACAGAGGATGTCGTGTGTCTTGCAGAAGTGGACGATGTCGTGGACCACCAGGAAATAGCCGGGGAATTCGAGCCTCTCGATGATGTCGAGCTCGTACTCGAGCTGCGAGTACGCCGCCGCGTTCGCCGACTGCGAGCCGTACCGACGGGCGGCCCCCTCGAACGTGAGTCGACGCAGATAGCTGATCTCGGTGTACCCGTCGGGCACCTCGAAGGGCGGGAGGCGTGGCGCGATCAGCTTCAGATCGAACGAGCACTCACGACCGAGCTCGACGGCACCGCGCACCGCGCCGGGATAGTGCTCGAACAGTTCCGCCATCTCCGATCCGGACCGTAGATGTCCGCCGCCGGTCGGTGCCAACCAACCGGCAGCCTCGTCCAAACTGCTCCGAGCGCGCACAGCGGCCATCGCCATGGCCAATCTCCTGCTGCGCGGACTGGCGTAGTGCGCGGCCGTGGTTGCGATCGTCGGAAGACCGTACTTGCGAGCCAGTGCCGCGAGCGCGTCGTTGCGCTCGTCGTCGTCGGCAATTCCGTGCCGGGTGAGTTCGACGGTGACGCGATCGGCCCCGAAGCGGTCGACGAGAGTGCGCAGCGCGGACTCGGCCGCCTCCGGACCACCGCGCGAGAGTGCCTGCCGAACATGGCCCTTCCGACAACCGGTGAGAATCTGCCAGT
The DNA here is from genome assembly GCF_002258565.1 of Rhodococcus sp. 05-2254-6. Taxonomy (NCBI): domain Bacteria; kingdom Bacillati; phylum Actinomycetota; class Actinomycetes; order Mycobacteriales; family Nocardiaceae; genus Rhodococcus; species Rhodococcus sp. 05-2254-6. The sequence goes on along the minus strand of NZ_NOZF01000094.1, from coordinate 14,427 downwards.
GCCCGCCCGCTGATTCGGTGAGTTCGTCGATGTCGTACTGCGGCTTGCCTTTGACCCCGCCGGCCAGGTGTGCGGCCGCGATCCGACGCGAGAGCCGGCGATACCCCTCCTGGCCGCGAGCGAGCACCAGTAGATGAGTGCCGTCGGGATCGGTCTCCCCGGCTCGGGATCGATGTGTGTCCAGTGAGAGTTCGGCACCGAACACGGTTCCGATGCCGAGAGCTCTGGCTGCCTCGGCGAAGCGCACGACCCCGTAGAAACCGTCGTGATCGGTGATGGCGATGGACTCGAGGCCCAGGCGTACCGCCTCCTCGACCATCTCCTCGGGCTGCGAGGCACCGTCGAGAAAGCTGAACGCCGAGTGCGCATGCAATTCTGCATACGGCGTCGTGGGCAGCGCGGGCTTGTCGATGGTGCGGTCGTAGACGTCCCTCTTTCGCGACCAAGCCGGGCTGTCGCCGCCGTCGCCCTCGGCCGCCGGCTTGGGACGTCCGGACAGGACGCGCTCCATCTCCGACCACGTGGGTGGTCCGTCGTTCCATCCCATCGAGCCCTCCCCTCACCGCATCGCCGTTGCATCGAACACTTGTTCTAATGAGAGCACGAGGGTCCGACACGATCAACTACAGTCGAGTCGCCACTGACCCCTTCCACAGAGCCGGAGCACCGTCGTGACCCGTTGGGCCTCGTTCGTCGTATCGCACAAACGATGGGTGCTGGCTGTCGTCGTCGCCGTCGTCACGGTCGGCGGGGTGTTGGGACTGAGCGTCTTCTCGAAACTGAGCGAGGGCGGCTACGCAGACGCAGGCAGCGAATCGTCCGAGGTGGCACGGCTCGTACAGGGCATCGGCCAACCGACTCCCGACATCGTGGCGATCTACACCGCACCCGAGGGCGAGACGATCGACGACATCGGCCCCCGAGTGCAAGCGACGATCGACGAGTTCACGGGTCGATACACCCTCGGCAACGTCAACTCGTACTGGACCGCAGACCCGGTCAGCAGAGAATTTCTGATCTCGAAAGACCGAACCAAGGCCTTGGCGACGGTGTCCCTCGGGGCGAACTCGGGCGTCACGTTCAACACCTTCGGCGACCTGCCGCCCCAGCTCGAAGTACCCGGCGTCGAATCGCAGTTCGCCGGCGCATCGGTGGTCGGGGTATCGCTCAGCGAGACCCTCGAACGCGACCTCGTCCGCTCCGAGATCATCGCTGTTCCCATCACGTTGCTGCTGCTGATATTCATCTTCGGCGGGGTCGTCGCCGCAGCGGTCCCGGTGTTCGTCGGCATCCTCAGCGTGCTCAGTTCCCTGGCCATCCTGCGGGTGCTCACCGAGTTCACCGAAGTCAGCTCGTTCTCCATCAATGTCGCGTCGCTACTGGGGCTCGGCCTTGCCATCGACTACGGACTGTTCATCGTCAGCAGATTCCGCGAGGAACTACGCGGCGGGTCGACGCCGTTCGACGCGACCGTCCGCACGGTGTCCACCGCAGGCAAGACCGTCGTCTTCTCCGGACTGCTGCTGATTTGCGCATTCGCGGGCATGCTCGTCTTCCCGCAGGCGGTGATCCGATCCCTCGGGTTCGGGGCCATGGCGGCGGTGGCGAGCGCGGCCGTTCTGTCCCTGACCGTGATTCCGGCGCTGCTCGCGATTCTCGGCCCCCGCATCAACTCCTGGACGTGGTCGCGTACCGCGTCCGATCGCAGCGATGCACGGGCACACAAGTTCTGGGGCGGCGTCGTCACCCGCGTGATGAAGCATCCGGGAATCGTCGCGGCCGTCATCGTCGCCGGGTTGCTGATCATCGCCACCCCGATTCTCAAGGTCTCGCTCGGCGAGGTCGATTACACGGCGCTGCCGAAGGACAATCCTGCGCGCATGGCGTTCGAGACGCTCGGCACCGACTTCGAATCCACCGGCGAGGGTGCCACCGTGGTTCTTCGCGGCCTGGACGGCGTCAAGCCTCAGGGCGCACCCATCGCAGCCCTCACCTCGGCTGTGGAATCCACACCGGGTATCGCTCGCGCCGAATTCCTGGGCTCCAAAGACGATTTCGTGACACTTCAGGCGTCCTACAGCGAGCCGACCGGCGGCCTGACCGAGGCCGAATCTCAATCCGAGGCAGTGTCTGCACTGCGCTCGATCGCCCCGCCCGACGGCACCGAGATCCTCGTCGGCGGCGGACGAGCCAACGTCGACGACGGCAATGCTGCCATCGCGAAGTGGCTACCGGTGATGATCGCCATCATGGTCGTCTCGACGCTGGTGTTGCTGTTCCTCGCGTTCGGCTCGATCGTGCTGCCCGTCAAGGCCGTACTGATGGCCGGACTGAGCCTGGGCGCAACCTTCGGCGCACTCACGTGGGTGTTCCAAGAGGGCCACGGAGCATCCCTGCTCGGCGTCACCCCAGGACCGCTCGAGTCGACGTTCGTCGTTCTCATCCTCGCGGTCATCTTCGGCTTGTCGACCGACTACGAGGTGTTCCTGATGTCGCGCATGGTCGAGGCCCGCGCGGCGGGAGCGACTACCGAGGAAGCGGTGATCTTCGGAGCCCAACGCACCGGACGCATCGTCACTGCGGCGGCGTTGATTCTGATCGTCGTCACCGGTGCCTTCACCATCTCGGGTCTGTCGATCATGAAGTTCCTCGGCGTCGGAGTCATTCTGGCCCTGATCATCGACGCGACGATCATCCGGATGTTGCTGGTTCCGTCCTTGGTCAAACTCATGGGCGAGGCCAATTGGTGGGCACCCGCCTGGATGAAGAAAGTGCACGAAAAAGCCGGTATCGGGCACTAGCACCGGAACTTACTTCGGAGTAGGGTCGGCTCGCATGGCGAACTTCATCGTAACCGGCGGTACCGGGTTTCTCGGGAAGAACGTGCTGCCCCGATTGCTCGAACGCGATGCACTCGCGGCAATCCACGTGCTGGTGCGTCCGAGTTCGGTGGCACGACTCGAGCGACTGGCACAGCACCTCGACGGCGGCGACCGAATTCACCCGCTGGTCGGCGACCTCACCGAGCCGGAGCTCGGACTCCGAGACGTGCCTTCCGACATCGACCACATCCTCCACCTCGGAGCCGTCTACGATCTGACCGCGGGCGACGAGCAGACCCCGACCAACGTCGCCGGAACGGCCTCGGTGATTCGTCTCGCCGAGAAGACGGGGGCTCGCCTGCACCACATCTCGTCGATCGCCGTCGCGGGCGATCACCGAGGAACGTTCTCGGAGAACGACTTCGACCTCGGTCAAGCCTTTCCGACGGCATATCACCGCACCAAATTCGAGTCCGAGAAGCTGGTGCGAGAGAGCGCTGCGGACTGGCGGGTCTACCGGCCCGCGGCGATCATCGGCCACTCGGAGACCGGTGCGATCGACAAAGTGGACGGCCCGTACTACTTCTTCCCGTTCTTCGCCGAACTTGCCAAGCTGCCTTCGGCCATACCGATCACGGTGCCGAAGATGGGTTCCACCAACCTCGTTCCGGTCGATTACGTCGCCGACGCCATCGTCGAGCTCGTACATCGAGACACTTCTTCCGGCAGCGTGTTCCATCTGGTGAACACGAGTCCGCAATCCATGGCCGAGGTGTATTCCGCATTCTCGTCGGCAGCCGGATCGCGAGCGAAGATCGTCGACGTACCGGGTGCACTGGTCGCTCCGGTCGTCTCCCCCAAATACCGAGCCGTACGCAAGCAACGCGACGCCGCCCTCCGTGATCTCGGCGTACCTCCGGTGATGCTCGATCACTTGACCCTGCCCACGGTGTTCGAGTCGGCAGCGACGCAGAAAGCATTGCAGGGCAGCTCGATTGCACCGCCTCCACTGCGCACGTACGCCGATCGCGTGTGGACCTACTGGCGGGAGAACTTCGATCCCAAGCGCAATCGCCGAAACGATCCGCGCGGATCACTGTTCGGTCGTCACATCATCATCACCGGCGGCTCCTCCGGCATCGGCCGGGCCAGCGCCGAGGCGGCCGCACGCAAGGGCGCAGTGGTCATTCTTCTCGCACGCGGGCAGGATCAACTCGACGACGTGGTCGAAAGAATTCGCGAATCAGGTGGCACCGCATACGGTTACCCGTGCGACGTAACCGACAGCGAGTCGGTCGAGCACACCGTGAAAACCGTTCTGAGCGAACACGGTCATGTCGACATGCTGGTCAACAACGCCGGGCGATCCATCCGCCGCTCGCTTTACCGTTCCACCGATCGGTTGCACGATTACGAGCGCACCATGGCCGTCAACTACTTCGGGGCAATTCGGTTGGTGCTGGCGCTGCTGCCACACATGCGCGAACGTCAGTTCGGGCACGTGGTCAACATCTCCAGCGCTGCCGTCCTGGGACACCCCCCTCGGTTCTCGGCCTATGTGGCCAGCAAGGCAGCGCTCGACGGGTTCACCGATGTTGCTGCGGCAGAAACACTCTCGGACGGAATTACGTACACCACGATCCACATGCCGCTGGTGGACACTCCGATGATCACCCCGACGGGCGACAAGAACGTCGGCCCGGTGTTCTCACCGGAGAAGGCCGCGGCCATGGTGATCCGCGCATTGAGCGACAAGCCCAAACGCATCGATACGCCGCTGGGAACGCTCGGACAGTTCGGAGCCATCTTCGCCCCCAAGGGCAAGGACCGCACGATGCACCAGCACTACCGCACGTTCGCCGAGTCCGCGGCTGCCAAAGGAGAAGCGCAGGTACCTCTCGAGGACGGAATGGTGCCCTACCGAGTCCGGCCCTACGATCCGAAAGCTCCGAGCGCACGCATCGGCAAAGTGATCCGTCGCGCCGGCAGATTGGTTCCCGGCACCAGTTGGTGACCGGCGGGGTCAGCGCAGCAGTGCCTTTCCCCAGACACGCAGGAATCCCTGACTCAGGTATGTCAGAGTGCCGATGGCCAGTACCCATTTGACGGTGCTGACCACGGTGGTGGCGCGGACGACGGTGTCGGTGATCTGTTCGCGGTTGTCGACCAGAATCAGTCCGACGATGTTCTCGATGTAGTCGCCGGCAGCAGAGGCCACGGGTGCGACGGCCAATGCAGTCGTCACTGCAGGGCTCAGCGGGGTCTTGTCCGCCAGGCTCCTCGCGCCGGCACGCAATGCAACGGCGTAGATCGCCGGATGGACGAAATCGGGTAGATAGTGGCTGCGGAACCGGGCGATCTCGGTCTCGTCCATGCTCGCCAGGATCTGCCGATAGCGCTCGGCTGACCACGTCGTCTGCACGGCAAGCACTTTCGAAGCTGCGGGGCCGAGCAGTCGGGCGATGTTGGCCTGGGATACGACGAACAGTGCCGACCAGCCCAGCATCCTGCGATCGAGCGCACCGATAGTCATGTCCGAGACCCTAATGCGTCAGGAACGGGAGGACGGTGGCCTCGAACGCCGAGTAGCCGTCGCGATGAACGCTGTGTCCGGTGCGAAACGCCTCGACGCGGCAGTTCGAGATCTCGGAGACCATCGCGTCCAGTCGTTCCTGATCGACCATGCCGCCGGGACCGCCGCGAAGCACCAACGTCGGAGCAGCGATGTCGGCCAACGACTCCCACCACTGCGGATTCGGCCGACGGAACTGCTCGAGAGCAGTGGCGGTCATCGAGCGATCGAAGGCAAGTACCGCGCGGGGATGCAGAACGACGCTGCTCGCTGCGTGCCAGAGCTCGGTGATCGACGGCATCTTGCCGGTCAGCGTCGGCGGAGCGTCCCCCGGCCTGATCGGTATCGGGAGCTCTTCGAGTACCAGACGGCGAACGAGCTCCGGGCGACGTTGCGCGACGAGCGAGACCGCGTATCCGCCGAGGGAATGGCCGACGAGATCGACTTCGTTCAGCCCGAGGTGGTCGATCAGGGCCAGCAGGTCCGCCCCGAAGGAATCGAACTCGTACGTGGACGTGTGCGCGCTCTTGCCGTGTCCGCGCAGATCGACGGTGATCACCCGGCTGCCCTGCGCGGTGAGTGCACGGGTGAACCGATCCCAGGTTGTGCTGTCACCGCCCATGCCGTGCACCAGCATCACCGGTGCCGCATTCGAGTTCGCGTGCCCCAGCGGGGTGAACGAGCGATACGCGATATCGACGCCATCGAGGTCGACCGTCTCCGACATCATCTGCATTCCCTCGACGGTAGCGGTGCCGCTATTCGTAGATTCCTTCCACCCGCCACCGACCCTCGTCGAACACCAGCAGCAGGGCCCTCTCGTCGTCGAGCACCACCTGGGCTCGCGCCGTCGGACCCGTCGCCGCGTGGCCACTGTCCCACCACCGCTCGTCCACCGGCCACGGTCCCGCCAGACCCGTCAACTCCCATTCCTTGGTGCCCCAGCGCAACCGCGACGGGGGCGCATCGAACACCCCACGATCGGTGACGCCGATTCCGGTTCCTGCTCGATTCATCAACGTCACTGTCGGACGTGTCTCGATCACTGCCGCCGGAGCAGGCTCGGGTAGCCGTCCCGGCCAAGGAGCCGAAGGATCGGATATCGGCACCAATTCGTCGCCGAGCGGACGCAACGTGATCCGCTCGGCCGGCCCACGACCACCACTGAGCACACCACCGAGCACCGATTCGCCACCGAGCAGACCCTGCACGCGCACCAACGCCCGACGCGCCCTCTCGTCCTCGTCGCCGACACTGCCCCACAAACCCAGTTGCAGCTCACCTGCGGCCACCACTTCGATCGGTTCGAGCCGCAGCACGGTGATCGCGGACGTCGGCTTGTTCTCGCTGCGCCCGGTGATCCAGCCGTCCAGTTGCCACCGCACACGATCGGCTGTTCCTTCCGGCGTCAACGGCTCCGCGCAGCGCCAGATCCGCGACAGGTTCTCACCGTTACCGGTACTGGCATGCACCAGCAGCCGAGTGCACGCAACGGCAGCGGCGGCAAGCTTGGTGTGCAGCTGCTCGGCCAGGCCGCGCCCGGCGAAGGCAGCGGCGTCGACCCGATCGATCGGCGGGTCGCACAGGTACTCCACATCCAGGTCGGGTGGAAGAGCCCTGGCCGACGGCGGACGCTCGGGCTCGCCTCGTGCACTGCGATGCGCCAACACCGCGTCGGTACCGAACCGGGACGCCACATCCCCCGGAGACAGTGCAGCGAAGTCGCCGATGGTTCGTAGACCCAAGCGCCGCAACAGATCCACCAGCTGACCGCGATCGGCAGCAGACATGCTCGGTTCCGCCGAGAGTTCCGCCACCGGCAACGGCGCGAGAAAGCCTGCACCCCCGCCGCGCGGCACCACCTGCGCATACCGCGTGGCGACGACCGCGGTGGACAGCTCGTCGGCGATACCGATCTGACATTCGACACCGGCAGCCGACGCTTCGTCGATCAGCCGTTCCGCGGCCCGATGCTCGGTACCGAAATACCGTCCGACGCCGCGGGCAGAAAGAACAAGCAGGCCCGGTCGCAGCACTTCCACTCCCGGTGCGATGGCGGCGATCGCCGAGACCACGGGCTCGAACAGTCGCGCATCACGATCGGTATCGGCCAGAGCGACATGCACTTCCGGGCACCGTGCCTGCGCTTCCCGACGGCGCAGGCCACGCTTGATGCCTGATGCGCGTGCCGTCGCCGAGCACGCGACGACCCGATTGGCCGAGGTGACGACCACAGGATGCGTCGCAGAGAGATCGGCCTGGGCAGCTGCTGCAACGGCAGGCCAATCGGGGCACCACAGTGCCAGAACACGGTTGGCATGAACACGGCTGGAGCGGTCGATGCTCATGTCGAGACCGCGATCGACAACGGATTCTGTTCGCGCCCCTCGGCATGCCACTCGATGCGGCCGTTCTCCGAACGCAGGTCGAGTCGAACGGTGCGGGGCCGCATCGCCTTGCCGCGAGCGCACACCGACAAACGGACGCCGCGCAGTCTGCCGCGACCCAGCTCCCGGCCCGTACCGAGGCCGTCGTATCCGTGGACCGATGCGTCCAGTCGTAACTCTGCCCCGTCCCAGTGCCCATCGGTCACCAGCAGCGTCGAGCCCTTGCTACGCGCTCTGGCCACCACGGCCCTGGCCCGAGTGGGCGATACCGACAGACCCCCGAGACCGAGCACGACGAGGTCGACACCGTCGAGCAGAATTGCCGCCACTTCCACCGGATCGGGACCGGGATCGGGAATCAGGGCAAGCTTGCTCAACTGTGCACCCATCTCGACCGCGGCCAGAATCCCGAAACGGGGCTGCCCGATGACGGCGACATGCCCACCGGCACCGGTCACCGCAGCCACCAACCCGATCAGGAGCGAGCCGGCACCGGATACCGAGGCCACCGTTCCACGCACCAGGCCGCCGTGCGGTAGTACCTCGATCAGCGCGGACGGCACCGGCAGAACGGGCCGCTGACGGGTTGGACGCTGCGTCGACGGTTCCTGAATCACGGGCTCGACAGGGTCCGAATTCTCGATGCGCACCGACGCCGTTTCGCCCCGAGAAGGCACGGCAGCCATCCGGCTACGCAGCAACGCCACGCGCTCCGGCAGCGACAACCCGTCGAGCACATCCGGCGTGACAGAAGCTCCCGATACAGTCATGTCACTCCCCTTCGCGGCGTAGAAAATCGAGCCGAAACTTCGGTGTTCGACGGACGCGGGAAGTGGCGCATTCGAACACAATTTCGATCTGCACTCAGTAAAGCCGCTCGGACGGCAACTCGTCAAGGTGATGCCGAAGCCCCTGGTAGATGCCTCCGTTCCGTGGCTGCAGGCACGTCCCGCCATCCTCAACTAACCTGTGGACGTGACGGATCAGCAGCGTGTTCGACGGGGCGTCGGGCCCGACTACCTCCTGGCAGGCAGATACCGCCTGGCCGGCAAACTCGGCGGTGGAGGCATGGGCGCGGTATGGCTCGCCACCGACACACTTCTGCACCGTCAGGTGGCCGTCAAGCAGGTCACGTCCACCACTCGACTGACCCCTCAGCAGGCCGAGGAAGTACGCAACCGGGCCATGCGCGAGGGTCGCATCGCTGCCCGACTCTCCAGCCCGCACGCCATCGCGATGCACGACGTCGCTCTCGTCGACGGTGAGCCGTGGTTGGTCATGGAATACCTGTCCTCGCGCAGTCTCGCGCAGGCCCTCGGCACCACCGATTCGCTACCACCGTTCGAGGTCGCACAGATCGGCGCACAGATCGCCGATGCACTGACCGAGGCACACGAGGCCGGAATCGTGCACCGCGACATCAAGCCGGGCAACATTCTGATCGCCGATCGCGGCAAGGATCTGGGCATCGTCAAGATCAGCGACTTCGGTATCTCCCGCGCCAAGGGAGACGTCGAAGAAGCCGACGACAGCGTGATCACCGGTACCCCGGCTTATTTCGCACCCGAGGTCGCGCGCGGACAGGACCCCACCGCGGCCAGCGACGTGTTCTCCCTCGGTGCAACGCTGTACACGGCCATGGAAGGCAAACCGCCGTTCGACATCGATCACGATTCGATCGCACTGCTGCACCGAGTTGCCAAGGGGCAGATCATCGCTCCCACCCGCAGTGGCGATCTCACGGGACCGTTGCTGCACATGCTCGAGCCCGATCCTGCCCGACGCCCCACCATGGCGCAGGCCCGCGACGAGATCATCGTCGCCGCGATCAGCAAGCGCGGCACCATAGCTCAACTGCGCGGGGCGCCGCTGACATCTGCGGACGGTGTGGTCCCGGCATGGGCCAGGCGCTCGACACCGGTCTCCGAATCTCGCCGTCCGTCGCGGGAATTCGGAAGAACCATCGCGGGCCTACCGGCCGTGCAACCCGGTGAGAGCCAAGCCAATCCGGTCCCGTCCACGTATTCGCCACCACCGTTCGACCTGCCGAAAAAGAAGAAGAACCCGATCGACGACGTTCTGATGCGCATCGAGGACGTCATCGGTGACCGAACGTCGATTCCGTCGACCGCGATCCTCGCAGGACTCGTGCTCGCCGTCGTGATCGTTCTCGTTCTGGTGATCATGCTTGTGATCTGACCATCGGCACCGATCTCCGCATCGGATTTCCCCGCCCCGACAGCACCCGCAACCACGCGTCGACGATGAGGATCGGCAAGTACCCGCCATCGAAAGTCGATGTAGCCCAGAACTTTGGGGCACGACGCCCATCGATCAGCCGAGAACCGGCATCACCAGTGTCGTCAGAGCGCCGTCGACTGCCGACCGCACCAGCATCGGCTGATCCGGCGCGGCGATATCGAGCATCAGGTCCGGTCCGACGGCCGATGCGACGGCAGCCTGCAGGACGGCCGCATCGAAGAACACCGTCATCTCGGAACCGGTGACCCGTGCGGGGACGACAACACCCTCGACCGTCAGGCCGTCCGGGCCTGCGTCGATCCGCAGCGTGCCGCTGTCGAGGGGAACGAAATCTCGTTGCACCACAACCCGCGTCGCAGTCGGAGCCAGACCGTCGACGATCGTCCGCCAGTCGGGGAAGTCGCCGTCGACGAGATCCACGGTGTGCTGGACGCCTTCGGACTCGAGCATCATCGCGTCGTCGGTTGCCGTCAACGCACAGTTCCCCGACGCGGGTAGAGAACCGAGGGAGCCGACCGCTGCGATACGCGACCAGGATGCCCCGGGCGAGCTCTGTGCGACGAGGCTTCGGGTGGAGAGTCGATACCGATCCGTCGCGGTGAGCGTGACAGTGCCCCCGTCCACCTCGACCAACACGCCCCGCAGCACCGGACACTCCTCGCTCGTTCCGGCCGCCGACGCGACCTGTTCCACCGCCGATGCGAAGTCGGCAGCAGATATCGTTGCCGTGCAGTACTTTTCGTCGAACAACCGGCGAATGGACACCGCAGCCTCGGCCGCTGCCCGGGCGCGTGCGGCAAGCTCGTCGACGTGCCGATCCACCAGCTCCACCGCTGCAGCTCCGTCGCCGTCGAGGGCGGAGGCCACCTTATCGAGTGGCATCCCGATCTCGCGGAGTTGGCGGATGATGTTAGCTCGCTTCGCTTGTGCTCGGGTGTAGTAGCGATAACCGGACCTGGCGTCGATGGATGCCGGCACGAGCAACCCACAGTCGTCGTAGAAGCGAAGGGCACTGGGGGTCAGCCCGCTCGCGCGAGCGAACACACCGATGGTCAGGAATTCTCGGTCCGAATCAGTCATGGGGAAATCCTGAGGCTTCGGATAGGTCGAAGGTCAAGCGAGATCGGTCACCTAGTCGATTCGACGCTTGTGCGCCCATCTGGTGAGCGCATTCCTGTTGGACTGCTGAGTCTTTCGGAGAACATTCGAGGCATGCGTCTCGACGGTCTTGACCGAGATGAACAGATCCTCGGCGATCTCACGATAGGTGTACCCGCGCGCCAACAACCGCAGCACCTCCAGTTCACGGGGCGTCAGCGAATCCAGTTCCGGATCCAGCGGGGGCTCCGGGGCGGCGCTGCGACCGGTGAACGAGTCGAGTACGAACCCGGCGAGGCGGGGGCTGAACACGGCATCTCCCCCGGCGACGCGTCGAACACCGTCGGCGAGCTCCGAGCCGGAGATCGTCTTGGTGACGTATCCCCTCGCCCCGGCACGGATGACGGCGATGACGTCCTCGGCGGCGTCGGACACACTCAGGGCGAGGCACACCGGCCCCTCGGAGATGCGGTTCAACACGGCCACGCCGCCGCCGTCGGGCATGTGCACGTCGAGCAACACCACGTCCGGCTTGGTCGATTCGATTCCCGAGACCGCCTCGGCGACGCCTCCCGCTTCCCCGACTACCTCGATGTCCGCCTCGCGGCCGAGTTCGGCTCGCACACCGGAACGGAACACCGCATGGTCGTCGACCAGGAAAACGCGGAAAGGTTCGGTCACGTCGGCTGCTCCTGCTGAGTGGATTCGGATGATTCGGTGGTCACGGAGGCACCGTTGCGGGGCATGAAGATGCGCACTTCGGTTCCCTTGCCGACGGTCGACCGTACCTGCACCGTGCCGCCGCGGCGCTCGATGCGTCCCCGAATGGACTTCGCCAGGCCCTGTCGATCCTCGGGTACCGCGGACTCGTCGAATCCGATGCCGCGGTCGCGAACGAAAACACTGACCTGGTCCGGTTCGGTTTCGGCGTACAGGTCGATATTGGTCTCACCGGAGTGCTTGGCCGCGTTGACCAGTGCTTCTCGGGTTGCACCCAGCAGAGCGGTGAAGCTTTCCCTTGACAGGCCGGATTCGACGTCGTCGGGCAGTAGTTGCACGTCACCGACCGTGATCGGTCTGACGGTGACACCGTGCTGATCCTCGACCTCACCGGAGATGGTCTCGAGCGCATCGGACAAGTTCGAGTTGTCGGTGTCGCCGCCGTCGAACAGCCACTTGCGTAGTTCACGCTCCTGGCCGCGCGCCAACCGCATCACCTCCTGTGGATGATCGGACTGCTTCTGGATCAGGGCCAGTGTCTGCAGCACCGAATCATGCAGGTGCGACGCGATTTCCTCGCGTTCGTCGTTGCGGATGCGCGCAGACCGCTCGGCACCGAGCGCACGCCAGGTGCGCAGCCAGATGGGAACCGTCAACAGGCCGACGCCGACGAGAGTGACCACCACCGCCAGCAAGGACGAGCGCAGCGCCGCCAGGTCGACGCGGGCGAGCACCACCACGGCCAGACCGAGCACGATCAACGTGGCTCCGCCGACGACCCTCGCCCAACTCAACACGGTCGGATGCTTGGGGAGCCCCAGAGCCGTTCGCGGCCCCTCCGAGTCGAACTCGCGCCATACCAGGGCAGCACCGATCACCACGACGATGACCGGCACGATGACCGAAGCAGCTGTGCCGCTGAGCAGCCAGGCGAGCCCGACGGCGAGGCCGAGACCGATGGCAGCCAACCCGAGCGCACGCTGACGTTCGGCGGCACTCGGGTGCGCAGTGTCCTCGCCCGCGGGCGTGAACATCCAGATCAGTCCGTAGGCGGCAATTCCGGCACCGGCGGACGCCGCGAGCAGTGCGAATGCGACCCGAACCTTGAACACGTCGACGCCGAGATGATCGGCGAGACCACCTGCGACGCCGCCGACGATGCGTCCGCCGCCGCGTCGTTGATAGGGGGCAGGAGCGGAGCCTGCAGGAGTGACAGGAAAAAGAGGAACGGCATGGGTGACCGGCACGTCGCCGGCTTCGGAAGATGTGGTGCGGGCGGCGTCAACGGGTGGATTGTCGACAGGGTGCACGCCTCGATCCTGGCACGGACCGGGTATCTGTCGCATCAGGGTTCGCCCTGATGTTTCGCGGGTCCGTCGAGGCGGGCCCGATCTCGGGGACGAAGATCAGGGGTATCCCTGATGTGTTTCTCGACCGGCACCGCCACGATGATTGGCATGAGCAACGTGACCGTCTCGGATCAACTTCAGCAGATGTGGCGCACCCGTCCGCACCGCTTGCCGCAACGCGGGCATGTGGCGGGTGTTGCGGCCGGTATCGGCTACCGCTACGACGTCGACCCCGTTCTGATTCGGATCGCGTTCGTCGTCTCCACCTTGTTCGGCGGTACCGGCATCGTGCTGTATCTGGCGGGGTGGCTGGTGCTCAACCGCGCCGGTGACACGGCGTCGGGTGCGGAATCGCTGGTCGGGCGTGGGAACAGCTCCGATTCGACGACCAAGATGGTGGTCGTGGCAGTGGCCTTGGTCATCGCGGTGTCGACCATCGGCCCGGTCGGTGTCGGACTCGGCGGTTCGGGGCTGATCTCTCTGGTGGCGATGCTCGGTGGACTGTGGCTGCTGCACCAACGGTGCCCGGAGCCGCCGCCGTACATGCGGACGGCGGAGTTCTCCCGTAATCGCTATGCTCCGATGCCTTTCGGCTCACCCAGCACGTCGGCCGAGCAGTGGACGGCCGCGCAGTATCGTCCGCCACAGTTCCAGCACGAGCGCTACACCCCGTACACGACCCTGCCGAAAAGCTACGTTCCGACGCCGAAGCCCCTCGAGCACACCGGCATCGACGCCGACGCGCACACCGTGAACCTGAGCAAGTCGACCGCATCCGCCGAGAAGCCGGCCAATGGTGCTGCGACCACCAGCAGTCCGTAGCCCTTGCGTAGGAACGCGCCCAATACGAGTCCCACGGAGATGATTGCCAGAGCGACGGCACCGACACGGCCCGGTGATGCCCAGTCTCCGCCGGTAGCCGAACCGACTGCCGCGGTGACTGCGGCAGCGAGCAGAGCCAGGCCGAGAAAGCTTGCCGTCCAACGTGATCGGCGCTTGCGTTCGATCGCCGCAGGCGGAAAGGTGCCTGTCGGTTCGGGAAGATCCCAGGCGAACGGGGCCACACCGAGCGGATCCCACGACGGGGGAGTCACGGTCGGCATGTCGGTGTGCAGGTCGGCCGGCTTCTCGGCGGATGCGGTCGACTTGCTCAGGTTCACGGTGTGCGCGTCGGCGTCGATGCCGGTGTGCTCGAGGGGCTTCGGCGTCGGAACGTA
>NZ_NOZF01000160.1:0-720 GCF_002258565.1 Rhodococcus sp. 05-2254-6 | reverse complement strand
GATCGATACGGGCTCCGTTCCAACTGCCCTCGCGCAGAACGGAAGCGAACAGACGCAGTTGTCCGGTGGTGCGGCCGACCTCGCCGGTGATGCGGGCCAGCGGAAGTCCTGATTCTGCGACGGTGCGCTCGATCAGGGTGTCGCCGAGCGCCGCGATGTTGTCGGCGATGGTCTCGAGGAACTGCGCGCGGGTCTCCGAGGACGTGGCCCGGTAGTCGGCGAAGGCGTCGGCCGCTGCAACACAGGCCTTCTCGACGTCGTTGTTGTCTCCGTGCCCGTAGGCGGGTTCGAGATCTCTGCCGGTGCTGGGGTCGATTCCGTGAATCTGCGCGCCGGCACCGAATACCGGGACGCCGGCGATGATCATCCGGCCGGTGAGAGTGGTGGACTGTGTCGTCGACGCTGTCATGGGGTGACTCCTAGGGCTGTGATGCGGTGCGTGCACTGACGCCGAGGCGTGACCTGGCTCATAGCTCACCACGGTAGAAGGGCGATCGATACATGTCCAAGTCTAAAAAAGTCACATTCGATCCACTCTCGGTATCGATCGCGCTGCCAGGTGTGATGGGCTCCCGCTGTGCCTACCGATGCCACTACTGCATCGGTCGATGCGCAGATGGTCTTGGACATGAATCGATCGGGAGTCCTAGTGTCGTCTGTGAGCCGAGTCACCCATGGCGTATGAGAGAGGTCGGACATGAACGTCCACACGAGCACCCC
>NZ_NOZF01000005.1:45166-62234 GCF_002258565.1 Rhodococcus sp. 05-2254-6 | reverse complement strand
TCGGAATCGGTGAAGTTGTTGTACGACATCTCTTTACCGTGCAGCTGCTCCGCCCGCGCGATGCCGGAGCTTGCAGGATCGACGTAGAGCGCCGCAGCCTGGTGCGGGTTCTCGCCGTAGCGAAGCACGGCCGAGCGATCCCAGGTTCCGCCGATCCATTCTGGAAACGACGATTCGGTATCGGGGGTCAGCACATTGCTCATCCACGACGCCACCGCGACGTCGTAGGCGGCCGTGTGCTGAAAAGCCTGTGCCGCAAGGGAAGTCCGCTCGGCGAGGGTGAATCCGCCACCGGCCACGGCCGTGAGCACGTCCTCGTAGCGGGCCGGGTCGACCACCACGGCAACCGAGGGGTGATTCTTGGCTGCGGCGCGCACCATCGACGGTCCGCCGATGTCGATCTGTTCGACGCATTCGTCCGGCGTCGCCCCGCTGGCGACGGTCTCGGTGAACGGGTACAGGTTCACCACGACGAGCTCGAACGCCTCGATGCCCAGTTCCTCGAGCTGCGAAAGGTGTTCGGGCTTACGGGTATCGGCGAGCACGCCGGCATGCACCCGAGGATGCAGCGTCTTGACGCGACCTTCGAGGGTCTCGGGGAATCCGGTGAGATCCTCGACCTTTGTGACCGGGATTCCGGCGTCGGCGATCTTGCTCGCCGTCGATCCGGTGGACACGAGAGCGACGCCCGCACCGTGCAAGCCGGTCGCCAGTTCGATCAGTCCGGTCTTGTCGTAGACGCTGACCAGCGCGCGGCGCACTGCTTTACGTTCACTCATCGGATTATCTGAGCCTTTCGTCCATCGGAGGTGACACCTGTGGTGGCCACGGCTGCGATCACGTCGACCAGCAACCGTCGCTCGACAATCTTGATGCGTTCGTGCAGAGCAGCTTCGTCGTCGCCGTCGAGAACCGGTACGGCTTCCTGCGCCAGGATCGGCCCGGTATCGACGCCGGAATCGACCAGATGAACCGTCGAACCGGTCAGTTTGACGCCGTGGTCGAGAGCGTCCCGCACAGCATGTGCGCCGGGGAACGACGGCAGGAGCGCGGGGTGAGTGTTGACGATGCGTCCGGTGAACGCCCCGAGAAATTGCGGGCCGAGGATCTTCATGAAACCGGCGGTGACGACGAGATCGGGCTCGTGCGCCAGAACGGCGTCGGTGAGCGCGATGTCCCACTGGGCTCGATCGGCGTAGTCCTTCAGTCCGACTCGAAAGTTCGGCATTCCGGCCTCGTCGGCACGGCGGGCTGCGTCGCACTCTCGATCGACTCCGACGGCGACGATGCGCGCGGGATAGCTCTCGGCAGCAGTCGCGGAGATGAGCGACTGCAGAAGCGAGCCGGTCCCCGATGCGAGGACGACGACCCGCGCGGGTGTCTCACGCAAGGCAGTCAGCGCACTACTCCTGAATTGTCGAGGCGGATCGTTCGAGCCAGCGGAAAGCCTAGTCGCTGCGCCGCAGAGCTCTACCGGGCAGGTCCGTCCCGGTCTCCTGGAGGTGCAACGACCTCGGCATCCAGCGGTTCGGCGGTAGCGGCCTCGACGATCGCGTCCGGTTCTTCGGCCGCTGGCATCTCGGCCGGGACGTCGTCGACGACCTCCGCCTCGACGACATCCTCGACCACCTCGGTCTGTTCGTCGTCCTCCGGTTCGGACGGGGCGGTCTCGGACGGGTCAGGCTCGGATGGGGCCGGTTCGATCGCCAACTCGGCCACAGGTACCGGAGTCGGAGCGGGATCGTCGCGAGTCGGCTCGGGTTCTGCTCGACGCCACACGACGAAGGCTGCGGAGGCGGAACCGACGACGGCCAGCCAAGCGAACGTCAACAGCCCGAAGCTCCAGACGGTGACTTCGACGGTGCCGAACGTGCCGAAGTTTCCGCCCGCGGCGTAGCCGAGCAGTGCTGCGAGCGCTCCGGCCGCGGCCGCCACGACCCATACCGAGGACACTGCAACCTGGATGTCGGCGCTGCGGATGGCGCAGTCGCGGCCGAGCAGCAGTCCGGCGCCGATGGGGACGACGAGCATGACGACCCAGATCGTCTGGGCCGATCCTTCGGGGAGGACGGCCAGGATCGGCAGCGGTGGTAGCGGTCCTCCGGTGGTGGAGAACAGGCTGACCGACGTCTCGCCGAACCCGGCTGTGGAACCGGTTGCCACCGCGAGTGCACCGATGACGATGTTGGGGAGATAGAGCACGGACAGCACGGTCAGCCCGAGCATGCCGACAACATCGCCTCCGCTCTCGAGCAGTGCGCCGGCGGTCTCCCAGGAGACGAGCAGGGCGAGCAGTACGACCGCCGCCCCGCCTGCAGCGAGGATCGACAGCACGCGCACGAAGGGCGCAACGAGCGCGCGAACCCAGTCCGGAAGTCCGCGGCGGATCACCACCGAGTCCCAGCACGCGAAGAGCAGACCGGTTCCGGATGCGGCCCCGTGCACGCCTGCGACCCAGGAGAAGGCCACGAGAGCATTGGGACTGGACAGTCCGATGACGGTGGACGCGTCCTTGGCGACGGCCAGAGCGATGGCGGTGACGGCGAGCGGGCCCGCCATCGACGCCGCGAATATCCACCGAAGCACGCGACGGTCGGTGTCGGAGTCCACCGCGTGGTGGACGGTACGAGCGACGGACCAGCCGATGATCAGGGTCGGCAGCAGCGGTGCGACGCCGAGGGATGCGCCGCCGATACTCAGGGGCACCAGGTGCACGGCGAACCACGAACCGGCGATCGCTCCGAGCGTTCCGGTGAGGTCGCTGTTGGCCGAGACGAGGGTGACCAGAGCAAGGGTCGTCGCGATCACCACGACGAGTCCGGAGGTCTTGAAGGCCACTGCGGCGAGCATGCGCGACTGATCGGGCGTCGGTCCGGTGCTCGCGCGGGGAGCCCGGGCGGCCGCGCGTCGCGTCTCTCGGTTCAATAGATCGCTCATCGCAACGAGAGTCGCATCATCTTCGCGGCGCGCCGGTCAGGCGCGCCGCGAAGTGGGTTGTGATGCCTGAATCAGTCGTGCTTCTTCTCGTCGTCCACAGCAGGAGTGGCACCGAACGACTGCGTGGGCGCGCCGTACGGCGTCGACTGCTCGCCCGATTCGGGCTCGTCCGACTTCGCCGGAGGCTGGCCGTATCCCGAAGGCTGGCCGTACTGGTACTGGTTCGGCGGATAGGCCTGCCCGCTCGGACCGGTGTACGGCGGCGGTGCATAGCCGCCCTGGGGCGACGAGGGGTTGGGGGCGGACTGTCCGTACGGCGGCTGCCCACCCGGGTTGTAGGAATGCTGACCCGACGCCTGTCCGCTCGGTGCTTGACCGCTGAGACCTTGACCGCTGGGACCTTGACCGCTGGGACCTTGACCGAAGTTGGACGAGGTTCCCTGAGGCTGACCGTACGACGGCGGGTTGCCGTAGGCCTGCGGTTGCGAGGGTCCACCGAACGACGTCGTCGGCGCGTTGTACGGGTTCTGCTGGCCGTATCCGGGCTGCTGATTCTGGTTGCCGTAGCCCGCAGGCTTGGGAGCCGGAGCCTTGACGATGCCCGCGTCGAGCAGCAGTGCCAGCACCGCGGCGGCTGCTTGGACGAAGCCGAGGACGAGCACCAGGATCGCACCGATACCGAGCGAGCTGGTGGTGCTGGCGAACTCGTTGCCCTCTGCGCTGGGCAGACTGAACGACTGGAAGACCAGCACCAGCCAGCCGGCGATCGCCAGGGCGGCAACCACGGCCTGGTTCCTGGCGTCCTTCTGTATGAGCGAGGCACCGGCGATCAAGCCCGCTGCCAGCAGCAGAGCAACCGACACGGCGCTTCCGCCGGAGGCGAAGAAGGTGGTGCTGAACGACGTCTGGATGCTGCTCGGCAGTTCCTGAGACGAGGTGACCTCGGCGGTGACGAGGTCCAGCAGGCCGAGCAGGAAGGTGACGACGCCGAGCCCGAGGATCACGAACGTGAGAATTTTCGGCAGATTCGCCAGTCCTGATCCGGGCGACTTACGTCCGGACGCGGCCGGCCCCGGTCCGGCCGGTGCCGAGGTGCCCGGCACCGGAGGGCCGAAGGGATTGGACACCGACGGCTGGTGAAAGGGCTGGTTCTGTCCTGGATGACCCTGCGGGTTGGACGACGGCTGATTCGGCGAGGACGACGGGCCGTAGGACGGGCCACCTCCGCCGTAGCCACCAGAGTTGGAGCCCCCTGTTTCAGGGCCGCCGGGCGAGTAGGTCATCGCGTCTCCTCATCTGAGATTGTCCGTACCCCAGGTCGGTCGGGTCCGAGAACTCACGCTACTGCACGGACCCGACCGATCACGGAACCGAAAGGTCAGCGGGCTGCCACCAACTCCTGGTCGTTCGCCTCGGCGGCCTCGAGTTCGCGAACCAGCGGCAGGACTTTCGCCCCGAAGTACTCGATCTCCTCCTGGAAGTGCAGGAAGCCGCCGAGAATCAGGTCGACGCCGCGGCGACGGTAGGCCACGATGCGCTCGGCCACCTGCTCCGGGGTGCCGATCAACTGCGTCTTGAACCCGTCGTTGTACTGAACGAGGTCCTCGAACGTCGAGTCGGCCCACATTCCCTTCTTGTCGCCCGTCGAATTGCCGGCCTGTTGCACCGCTCCCTTGAAACCTTCGACGGCAGGCTTGTTGGCCTTCTCGATGATCTCGCGCAATGTGTCTCGCGCTTCCTTCTCGCTGTCTCGCGCGATGATGAAGCCGTTGAGCCCGAACTTGACCTCACGCTGGTGATCACGCGCGACGCGTCGGAGATTGTCGAGTTGCTCGGTGACGCCGTCGAAATCCTTGCCGTTGCTGAAGTACCAGTCCGAGTACCGTCCGGCATTCTCCTGCGCTGCAGACGAATTGCCGCCCTGGAACAGTTCCGGGTTGGGACGACCGGGAGTGTTCAGCGGTTTGGGCTTGAGGGTGAAGTCGTGGATCCGATAGAAGTCGCCGCGGAAGTCGACGTCGTCCTCGGTCCAGATCTTGCGCAGCACCTGCAGGAATTCTGCACTGCGACGGTATCTTTCGTCATGTTCGAGCCATGGCTCGCCGAGGTGGGTGAACTCGTCCTTGAACCAGCCACTGACGACGTTGACGGCGAAGCGGCCGTTGGACAAGTGATCCGCGGTTGCGCCGAGCTTGGCCAGTACCGCCGGCTGCCACAGCCCGGGATGCACTGCAGCAATGACTTTGAGCCGTTCGGTGGCCAACAGCAACGCAAGCGAGAAGCTGGTCGACTCGTGCTGGAACTCGGCCCCGTAGCTGGCTTCGTAGCGAACCTGACTCAGGGCGTACTCGAATCCGTTGTTCTCGGCCGTCTGCGCCAGCTTCTTGTTGTACTCGTAATCCCAGCTGGTGCGCTGTTCGATGGTGCTGGTGACCAGGCCTCCCGAGACATTGGGAACCCAGTATGCGAATTTGATCGCGTCGGTGATTTTTTCGGTGCTCATGTGTGCGTCATCCTTCGGCGGATCAATGTGCCATCCACGCGCTCAGATGGTGTGAATGGCACATCCGGAAATCGGGGGTCGGATCGGGGCAGAAAGGTGGGGACTACGAGTACCACGTGGGCTCGGGCAGCTCGCCCGTGAGAACCCAGCGCCCGACCTCGCGTCGCTTGTATGCGACCGGATCGTGCAGGGTGTGCGTACGTACGTTGCGCCAGAATCGGTCGAAGCCGTACTTGCTGGCCGTCGCACGCGCGCCGAGCGCCTCGAACACCGTCGAGGTGATCTCCAGCGAGACCTCGGTGGCGCGAGCCTTGACGGCGGCGACGCGCACCTCGTGATCACCGCGCTCCTCGGCGGTGACGTTCCAGGCGTTGTCGTGAATCTTCTGTCCCTCCAATGCAACTGCGTCGGCGAGAGCTTCGACGGCCCAGAGCTTGGCGGTCAGATCGCCGTAGATGTCGATGATGTACGGCTCGTCGACGGCCTTGTCCACGGCGCTGTGCAGCCAGGCACGGGTTTTGTCCTTGGTGTACGACGCGGCCTCCTCGAGTGCGCCCCTCGCGATACCGAGGTAGAAGTTGACGAACACCAGCTGGATGGTCGGAACGTTGAGGGTGTTGTAGACGCGGGGCTGAAAAGCTTTGTCCACGAATCCTGCTGCGCTGGCCCAGTCGACGCGAACCTTGTCGATGGTGACACTGCCGCTCTCGGTCTGACGCTGGCCTATGTTGTCCCAGTCGTCGTGGAAGGACAGACCCTCGATGTTCGACGGCACGATCGCGAACACATGATCGGTGCTGCCCTCGAGAGCACCTTCGAGCACGGTGACGTCGGAGACGCGGCTGCCGGTGGAGAAGGTCTTGGAACCGTCGAACACGATGGTGTCGCCCTCGTCGGTGACGGCGACGTCGTTGTCACGAGGGTTGACGGCACCGCCGAAGAACCACTTGTTCTTCGTCGCGTCTGCCTCGACGGCCTCGATCTGTTCGGGGGTGCCGACGAGTCGTGCGGCCCAGAACCACAGCAGGTGGTATCCGAGCAGCTGACCGATGGAACCGTCGGCCTTCGACACGGTGCGAATCACTTGATATGCCGTCGGCCAATCCTGTCCTGCGCCACCGTGTTCGACGGGGCCGAGCAGGGTGACGAGGCCGGCGTCCTTGAGTAACTGGACCTCGGCGGTGGGGATGTCGCGGCCCTTGTCGCGAGCGACGGCATCGACAGCGAGGAGTTGAGCTACCTCACCCGCGCGGGAAATCCATCCGGCAGCAGTGGTGGGGGCGTCGGGCCAGTTCTTGGTGAGGGCGCGATTTTCTGTGGTTGTCATGACGATCAGTGAAGTCCGGCTCCGAGCCCGGGACCACACTTCGAATCAGCGTGATTTCAAGAATTATGTGCCAGGTCCGTTTCTGACGCCAAAAAAGACCCCGTGACAGTTATCCGCAATTTGTAACGCGTCATCAACAGCGGAGATTAATGTGTTGCACATCACAAACCGGCGGGACAACTCTCTCGCCCTCCCCTAGGACGCCCCTCATGCGCAAGTCACTCTTCGCCACCGTCGCCGCCGCCGGTGCTCTCGCTGTTGCCGTCATCTCGCCTGCCGTCTCCAACGCTGCCGACACCGTCCTGACCTTTACAGTGCTCGGAGGCGCACTCAACATCACCGCGCCGGCAAGCCAAGCGCTGACCGTCACCGGGGACGTTGCAAGCGGAGGAATTACGCCGGTCGTCGTCTCGGATCAGCGCCGTGGAATCAACGGTTGGACCGCGTCGGCATTCAGCACCGATTTCGAGAAGCCTTCACCGGACCCCGCAACGATCCCCTCGACCGCCGTGACCTACTCGGCACCGCTCCTGCCTGCACGCACGGGAATCTCGACGGTGGCCGGAGTACTGCTGCCACAGGCCATCGACACCACAACGGCAGTCGTCGTCGCTACCGCAGTCGTCGGCTCCAATACCGCCACCTGGACCGGCACCGTCGAGGTCGACCTGCCCTCCGATGTCATTGCCGGTGACTACACGGGCACCGTCACACATTCGGTGGCTTGATCTGTAGATGACTGCGAATCGGGGATTGGCAGTCGGAGTTCTGGCTCTACTGACGTTCGCTTCAGCGATCGTCGCCCAGGCTCCGGCTGCCGCTCAACAGCCAACCGAACCGGCGCCGGTGGGCAGCGTCGGAATACGACTGCTCGAAGCGCCGGTATCCCTACAGGACGACCCACGAGCGATGGCGTACATCATCGACAACTTGCCTCCTGGCACCACTATCACCAGGCGCATCGAGGTCAGCAACGGCAGCAATCAAGAACAACCGGTCACTCTGTACCCCGCTGCCGCATCGATCGGCGCCGACGACGGCGGCTTCCAAGTGGGTGACGACCGTGCCGTCAACGAGCTCACGACGTGGATGTCGGTGACGCCGACAGACCTCACGCTGGCTCCGAACTCGGCGGCCGAAGCGGTGGTGACCATTGCGGTTCCACCCGACGCCCCCGAAGGTGAGCAGTACGCCGTCGTGTGGGCGCAAACTGCCGGTGCACCGACGGGAACCGGCATTCAGAACGTCAGCCGCGTCGGGATTCGCACCTACCTGTCGGTAGGTCCAGGGAACGGTCCCGCAGCCGACCTGTCCATAGATGGGGTCACCGCTGCTCGCAGCGACGACGGTGCACCACAGGTCGTCGCGAACATCACCAACACCGGCGGCCGCGCTCTCGATCCGAGCGGCACGGTCGAGCTCTCCGGTGGCCCCGGCGGTATTTCCAGTACGCCGGTGAAGGGTTCGGGAGGGTCCATCGCGCCTGGGCAATCAGGAAGCGTCACGTTCACGCTCGACCCAGCTCTTCCCTCAGGGCCGTGGCAGGCCGCAGTCACCGTTACGAGCGGGTTGGTGAACAAGACGTCGAACGTCGAACTCACCTTCCCCGACCAGGGCTCGGTCGCCGCACAAGACTCCTCGTCCGAGTCGGGTACTCCAGCCTGGATCTGGGCGGTCGTTGCGTTGGGAATCATCGCCGTCGCGGCGGCGGTACTCATTGTGATTCGGCGACGAAAGACCAGCTGACATGCGACGTCTGACATTGGCAGTCGGATTGGCGGTGGTCCTTGCGGCCACCGTCGATCCGGTGGTGTCGGCTCAGCCCTCCCCCGAAATACCCACCGCCACAACGCAATG
This sequence comes from Rhodococcus sp. 05-2254-6, assembly GCF_002258565.1. Classification (NCBI taxonomy): domain Bacteria; kingdom Bacillati; phylum Actinomycetota; class Actinomycetes; order Mycobacteriales; family Nocardiaceae; genus Rhodococcus; species Rhodococcus sp. 05-2254-6. The sequence continues at coordinate 53,610 of NZ_NOZF01000005.1, read as the reverse complement.
CGCGTTGGACTCGACGCCGACGACTACCCCCGTTCCAGCCGACACGATCGCACCGACCACCACACCGATCCCGACGGCCGAGTGCACACCCTCTGCACCGATCGTTACAACCTCACCGACGGCATCCACCGAGGCTCCGACGGTGTCGACCGTGCCGACGACGACTTCCCCCACCGTGACGGCAGCGGCTCTGCCGACGATGGAATCGACCCCCACCACCACGGCAGCCCCGACGACCTCAGCAATTCCCACGACCACGGCAGTCCCGACGACCACAGTGACTGCTGAGCCGACGGGCGCGTCATCGACAACTGCGACGCCGACGTCGGATCCGATAGCCACCACCTCGATCAGCGCTGTTCCATCTCCCGAGCCTGCCGCTCGCGCAGCTGCAGCACCCGCCGCGAGCTTGCTGAACATTCAGGCGAACAGCGGACTGATCGCACAAGCCGGACAGGGTGCGTTGACTCCTGGGGTGCCGTGGACCGGGAACATGAGTCTGAGCGTGGTCAACGTACTCGGTAACTGGACTTCTACGGTGAGCCTCTCGCCGTTCCAAGGCCAAAACACTGGTAGGATCGTCACGCCGGTCGCGTCCTACTCCGCTCCCGAGACCAATTGCCTGCTTCTGTTGGCGAAATCCCCTGGCGTCACCAACGTGCCGCTCTCGGCTACCGCCGTCAACGCGAAAACCGGTGGGGGCGTGGCGTGCCTGACGAGTTGGACGGCCACGGTGAACATCTTGGTGCCCAACAGCGATCTGCTTGCCGACACCTACACCGCAACTCTCACTCATTCGATTTACTGAGCAAGGATCATCCGCGCAGGATCTTTTCCATCTTCTTGCCCTTGGCGAGTTCGTCGATCAGCTTGTCCAGGTAGCGGATTTTCTGCATCAGAGGGTCCTCGACATTCTCGACGCGAATGCCGCAGACGACTCCGGTGATCAGGGTCGCGTTCGAGTTGAGGTCCGCTGCCGCGAAGAACTCGTCGAACGTCGTGTCGTCCTTCAGGTGGCGCTCGAGAGTTGGCTGATCGAAGCCGGTGAGCCAGCGGATGATCTCGTCGACCTCGGCTTTCGTCCGACCTTTGCGCTCGGCCTTGTTCACGTAGTGCGGATAGACCGAGCTGAAGGCGGTGGTGAAGATCCTGTGCACGCGCATCAATCTAGACCCCGCCGCGTGAATGTGACTTTGCCGCGCCCAGACGTGTGCAGTGGTCCATTGACGCGAACCGGGGCGCGCGCACGAAAAAGCCCGCCACCGAAGTCGGTGGCGGGCTTTTCACAGAAGGGAGTCCTACTTGACGGACAGCGATTCCAGGATTTCGCGCGCGAGGGCAGCGGTCTCGGACGGCGTCTTGCCGACCTTGACGCCTGCGGCCTCGAGTGCGTCCTTCTTGGCCTGCGCGGTTCCCAGCGAGCCGGAGACGATGGCGCCTGCGTGGCCCATGGTCTTGCCCTCGGGAGCGGTGAAGCCTGCGACGTAGCCGACGACCGGCTTGGTCACGTTGGCCTTGATGTAGTCGGCTGCGCGCTCTTCGGCGTCGCCGCCGATCTCACCGATCATGACGATGATCTTGGTGTCGGGATCCGCTTCGAACGCCTCGATGGCGTCGATGTGGGTGGTTCCGATGACGGGGTCGCCGCCGATGCCGATGGCGGTCGAGAAGCCGAAGTCACGCAGCTCGAACATCATCTGGTAGGTCAGCGTGCCGCTCTTGGAGACCAGGCCGATGGGGCCGGTTCCCGAGATGTTGGCGGGCGTGATGCCGACGAGAGCCTCACCGGGAGTGATGATTCCGGGGCAGTTGGGCCCGATGATGCGGGTCTTCTTGCCCTTCTCCACGTTGTAGGCCCACGCGTACGCGGAGTCCTGCACGGGGATGCCCTCGGTGATGACGACGAGCAGCGGGATCTCGGCGTCGATGGCCTCGACGATGGCGTCCTTGGAGAATGCCGGCGGGACGAACGCGATGGAGACGTCCGCTCCGGTCTTCTCCATGGCCTCGGCGACGGAGCCGAAGACCGGGAGTTCGATGTCGTTGCCGTCGGCGTCGACGTGCTTGACCGTGGTTCCGGCCTTACGTACGTTGACGCCACCGACGACCTGGGTTCCGGCCTTGAGCATCAGGGCGGTGTGCTTGGTGCCTTCGCCGCCGGTGATGCCCTGGACGATGACCTTGTTGTCCTTGTTCAGAAAGATAGACATTGTTTCCTCTACTTCGCTGCCAGCTCGGCGGCCTTGTCGGCGCCCTCGTCCATGGTTCCGGCGAGCGTCACCAGCGGGTGCGCGGCGTCGGCGAGAATCTTGCGGCCCTCTTCGACCTTGTTGCCGTCGAGACGGACGACCAGCGGCTTGTTGGCGTCGTCGCCCAGCTTCTTCAGTGCGCCGACGATGCCGTTGGCTACTGCGTCGCATGCGGTGATGCCGCCGAAGACGTTGACGAACACGCTCTTGACCTGCTCGTCACCGAGGATGACGTCGAGGCCTGCGGCCATGACCTCGGCAGAAGCGCCGCCGCCGATGTCGAGGAAGTTGGCGGGCTTGACGCCGCCGTGTGCCTCGCCCGCGTATGCGACGACGTCGAGGGTCGACATGACCAGTCCGGCACCATTTCCGATGATGCCGACCTGTCCGTCGAGCTTGACGTAGTTGAGGTCGTTCTCCTTGGCCTTGGCCTCGAGGGGATCGGCTGCGTCCTTGTCCTCGAACTCGGCGTGGCCGGCCTGACGGAAGTCTGCATTGGCGTCGAGCGTCACCTTGCCGTCGAGGGCCAGGATCTGATCGTCCGGGGTGCGAACCAGCGGGTTGACCTCGACCAGGAGAGCGTCTTCGTTGATGAAGACCTCCCACAGCTTCTGGATGGTCACCGCAGCGGCGTCGAGCACCTCGGCGGGAAGCTTGCCCTTTTCGGCGATTTCACGAGCAAAAGCAAGGTCGACACCCTTGACGGCGTCGACCGGGATACGTGCGAGTGCGTCGGGGTTCTCCTCCGCCGTCACCTCGATTTCGACGCCACCCTCGACCGAACACATGGCGAGGTAGGTGCGGTTGGTGCGATCGAGCAGGAAGGAGATGTAGTACTCCTCGGCGATGTCGGAGGCTTCTGCAACGAGAAGCTTCTTGACGACATGGCCCTTGATGTCGAGTCCGAGAATCGCTTCTGCGTTCTCGGTGGCTGCTGCGACGTCCTTGGAGTACTTGACGCCACCGGCCTTGCCGCGGCCGCCGACCTTGACCTGTGCCTTGACCATTACTGGCTTGCCGATTTCTTCGGCAATCTGTGTTGCTCCGGCGACCGTGTCGGTGACACGACCGGCGGAGGTGGGTACGCCATGCTTGGCGAACAATTCCTTCGCCTGGTATTCGAAGAGATCCATCAGCTCACCGTCTCGTCTACGTTGACGCCCGCTCCAGGGGTGTGAGCGGGTCTGAGCATGGACTTTATCCAGGTGTCTCGACAGCGCATCGGGCGCATGCATGCTATGTGGCCTATCTCACCGCTACCGGCTCGATGAAACGGCCGTCACCGATCGGCGCGGCGGGCCGAAAGTGCCGCGGCGACACCGAGAACGACGATTCCCGCCACCAACGGGAGCACCGCAGGGCCCATTTCCGGATCGGTGGCGCGTGCAGATGTCAGCGGCCAGGACGCCAGATGGACTATGCCTGCGACGGCTGCTCCGCCGAGCAGGACGCTGCCGCGTGCGGCCCGAGCTCGCGCCGCGACGACGGCGGCCACGATCACTCCGACGGCGAACAGCATCTGCCCCCAGGTGTCCCAGCCCCACGGAAATTCGGTGACGGTGGCGGCAGTGAAATCGCTGCCCCGATACAGCGGCAGGGCCAGGCCCACAGCGAGAAGTGCTGCACCGAACAAGCCGGTACCGAGCACCACGCCGTCGGTTGATGCGTCCGCGGACGTGTCGACGTCGTCGCGTTCGGCCGAGCCGGCGAACAGGGCCAGTAGTCCGGTGGCGGCCGCTGCGACGACGCCCGCGATGATCGCCAGAGCGCCGATGCCGGCACCGACGCCGTCCACGTCCTCGGCGAGCACCACCGACTGCAGCACCCCAGCCGCAGCGGCCACCGCGCCGAGCCAGAACATCGAGACGAAGGGCCGCGCAGCCGAGGCGAATTCGGAGAACAGCAGCGGCACCGAACCCAGAATCATCACGAACCCCGCGACCATCACCACGCGAGTGGCCAATATCTGAGGCACGGCGATCCCCGAGTCGGTCTCCAGAATCGGCAACAACGATCCGACGACGAACAGCACACCTGCAAGAACGCCGACGCTGCCGGCCGCGGCATGCCACCTCGTCGATCCGAGGCCTGCGACACCGCGGACACCTCGCGCACCCGACTCGCGCTGCTGCGCTCTCTCCAGCGCCCGACGGTCACGCGCAGCAGCGACGGGTGCAAGCACTGCGCCGCAGATCAGCAGTCCGAGACCCGCCAGCGTTCCCAGATAGGCACCGAGCCCGGCGTCGACCCGAGCTCCGGTGCTCAGCCCAGCGAGCAGACCGACCCCGGCGAAACCGAGTACGCCGAGCCCGGCACCGACGGCCGCACCCGACGCCACCTGCGGCGACAGGGAGGCCAGGGCCGACGCAGCCACCACGAGCGCCGCGATACCGACGACTCCGGAGCCCACCGCTACGAACACCGGCGACTCCACCACTGCCGTCACGATCACCACCGGATCGGCCGAGCGGTACAGCGAGGCGAACGCCGCAACGGCCGCCAGCACACCGAACGCGCCGAGCAGCGTCGCGAGCAACGGACCGACGCGCCCCGCCGCCGCGCGCCCCACGTGTTCCGAATACACCGAATGGCCGTACCCGTCACCGAGCCCGGCGCGATGCACCGCAGACCACCCCGCAATACCCGCCAGCACCGACACAGCGTGACCGGCGAGCAGAACATAGGCACCGGCGGTCGCGTCGAGCATGGCGGCGCTCAGCGGGCGGAAGAGCTCGAGCCGATTCGCATCGATGGGATCGGACAGCAAGGCAACGTCGAGCAACGTGAGGCCGAGTGCCACTGCGCCGTATCCGGCCAGCAGAGCTGCGGCGAACTCGACGCGTTTGCCGACCACACCCACCGCGGCTCCGAGGACAACGACGACGGGGACGGCAGCGGCCAGGATCGCGGCCGCCATTGCCCCGGTACCCACCGGCGAACCGTCGGCGCTGCGGACGACGCCGATCAGCTGGGCCGCCACTGCGGCAACCGCAGCGATCAGAGCGAGTGCGACGGCAAGCGCGATGCGCGGAGTGGGCGACGGATCGTCGGCTCGGCCGAACTCTCCGTCCTGGGGTCGGATTCGCTGCGGTTCCGCTCGCTCGGAGCCGGAGGCGGACGAGTCGTCGAAGGTGGGAGTCGGCACTCGGATCACGGTATCGGCTCGATCGATGCGAGAACCGTTACTGTCACCGTGTGCCGTCCACGTGTTCTCGTGTCCGATTACGAATGTGGCCCGTCACGACATAACCGCTGGTCGCCTTGTGAGCCATCTCACATATGCCGCCGGTTTGGGCTGTTAACTTGCGCGCCTCGCAATCATTTCGTTACCGTCTGCCGAGTCTTTCAGTAACGGCCAGGTCACGGATAACGGAGGTTGTAGGTCTTGCAGCAACACCGTGCGTCCTTCACATCGAGCAGATTCTCTCGACCCTCGGCCGAAGACGCGACCACGGTCTACAGCTACGAGCCCGCTGCCGCGCCTGCCGACAACGGTGCTTACGACGCGTACGCCTATCCCGCGTACCAGTACGCCGAGGCCGAGTACGTAGATACCGCCTACGTCGCAGCCGACGAGTCGCCGACCGTCGTCACCACATTCGCCACCACTGCAGACGCCACCCCCGTGGCCCGTCGCGGCGGAGCGCACCGCATCCCCCTTCCCCCCACCGCACTCAAGGGCCGAGCTGCAGTTCTCGCCGTGGCCGCAGGTGCGGTCGTCGCGGCCGGCCAGGCCGTCGTCAACGACGACGCACCCACCGCGGTCGCCACCTCCGAGTACGCACTCGCCGCAGGTGAAGCACCCGCTGCGGCAGCAGTCGCGGCCACCACCGCTCCGCAGACCACCGAGGTCGAAGCCGACTCGTCCAGCGCGACGCCGTCGGAGGCTCCGCAGATCCTCAGCATCGCTGCGCCGGTGGATCTGAGCCAGTTCAACGACCTGCTCGCCAAGGGCCAGCGCTTCAGCGAAGAGCGCGCCGCCCGCGAAGCCGCTGCTCGCAGGCCGCTGTTCGCACTGCCGGCGCAGGGCACCTACACCTCCAACTTCGGCACCCGCTGGGGCGTTCTCCACGCCGGCGTCGATGTTGCCAACGCCATCGGAACCCCGATCTACGCCGTCGCCGACGGCAAGGTGATCGACTCCGGTCCGGCCGCAGGCTTCGGCATGTGGGTTCGCGTGCAGCACGCCGACGGCACGATCACCGTCTACGGCCACATCGACACCTCGACCGTCACGGTCGGCCAGGACGTCATGGCAGGCGATCAAATCGCGACGATGGGCAACCGCGGCTTCTCCACCGGCCCGCACCTGCACTTCGAGGTCCACCTTCCGGGCGAGGTCAAGATCGACCCGCTTCCGTGGCTCGCTTCCCGAGGAATTTCCCTCGGCCCAGAGATGGACTGAGTACACCAGCTTTCGACTCGAAGCCGGACCCCGCTGTTGCAGGGTCCGGCTTTCGCGTTCTCTGCTCTGTTACAGCTTGGTCATCGGGACGCCGCCGATGAGCATCATCTTCACGCGACCAGCCGAACCGAAGTCGACCAACACCATCGCCTTGACTCCGGCACCGGTCGATTCCAGCACCGTACCCAGGCCGTACTTGTCGTGGCTGACTCGATCCCCCACCGCGAGAACGAGATTGGAGTTGCGCCCCTTGGCGGCACCGAAACTCGGCGTCGAACTCTGGCCGCGATTCGAGGAGCCGTAGCTGCCGGAGCCGTAGCTGCCGGAGCCGTAGCTGTTCGAGCCGTAATTGTTCGAGCCGTATCCGCCACCCGATCCGTAGCTGCCGGATCTGCCCCCGCCGATGGCTCGGCCTCCCCCGGTGCCCGGATCCTCGCGTCGCCAGTCGATCAGGTGCTGCGGAACTTCTTGCAGGAAGCGCGATTCCGGGTTCGCGATCGGCTGCCCCCATGCCGAGCGCATGATCGCGCGCGTGAGGTAGAGCCGCTGCCGCGCACGGGTGATGCCCACGTACGCCAGGCGTCGCTCCTCGGACAGTTCGTTGGGGTCGCCGAGCGCCCGCATGTGCGGGAATTGGCCGTCCTCCCAACCCGTCACGAAGACGACCGGGAATTCCAGACCCTTGGCGGTGTGCAGCGTCATCAGGGTGACGACGCCGGTACCCGAATCGGGGATCTGATCGGTGTCGGCCACCAGAGAGACCCGCTCGAGGAACGCCGCGAGCGACCCCGGCTCGGCCAACCCGTCGACGCCACCGTCCGCGTCGCCGTTCTCGTCGTCCCCGGTTTCGAGAGCCTCTGCCGCCACTGCGGCCTGATTACGCGCTTCCGAGGTGAATTCCCGTGCGACGCTGACGAGTTCGTTGAGGTTGTCGAGGCGCGCGCCGTCCTGCGGATCACTGCTGGCTTCGAGTTCTGCGCGGTAGCCGGTGCGGTCGAGAACGGCTTCGACGACATCACCGATGTCTGCGATGTCGTTGCCGTCTCCGTCGGTGGCGGTGAGCACTGCACGTAGTTCGTCGAGCAACTCCATGAACTGCGCGATCAACTTCTGCTGCCGCGAGTTGAGCAACGCCACCTTGCCCGCAGCCGCGTCGTGCAATGCGCGTGAGAAGCTGATGTCTCGTTGCTCGGCGTGCACGGCGACACAGGCCTCGGCACGATCGCCGATCCCCCGGCGCGGAGTGTTGAGGATCCGTCGCATGCTGACGGTGTCGTCCTCGTTGGACAGCACCCGCAGGTACGCGACGAGGTCTCGTACCTCCTTGCGCTCGTAGAATCGGACTCCGCCGACGACCTTGTACGGCAGTCCGAGTCGGATGAAGATCTCTTCGAGCGCACGCGAGGAGTTGTTGGTTCGATAGAAGACGGCCACCTCGTCGAAGCGCACGTCTCCGCCGTCGACGAGCCGATCGATCTCGGAGGCCACGAACGACGCCTCGTCGTGCTCGTTGTCGGCGACGTAACCGACGATCAACTCGCCCTCGCCGGTGTCGGTCCACAGTTTCTTCTCACGCCGGCCGATGTTGCGCGAGATCACCGCGTTGGCGGCCGAGAGGATGTTCTGCGTCGATCGGTAGTTCTGCTCGAGCAGGATGGTGCGTGCGTCGGGATAGTCGCGCTCGAATTCCTCGATGTTGCGAATCGTGGCACCACGGAATGCGTAGATGGACTGATCCGCGTCGCCCACCACACACAGCTCGCCCGGCGCGACGGTGCACTCGAGGGCAC